>JACIXS010000055.1 GCA_014360335.1 bacterium
GGTGGAGGCATCTACGAGGACCCATATTTCTATGAACTGTGTGACAAGAATGGGATAATGCTCTGGCAAGATTTTATGTTTGCTTGCGCTCCTTATCCAGACGATGATGAGGAATTTATGCAAGAGGTGGAAAGAGAGGTAAAGATTATAATAAAACAATTGAGAAATCATCCATCACTAGTTATCTGGTGTGGTAATAATGAGAATCAGTGGATCCATTATATGGGTGCCTGGGGAGGAAGAAGTATTAGGCTTTATGGTTCTAAGATATATGATGAATTACTACCAAGATTGTGTAAAGAATTAGACCCGACTAGACCTTACTGGCCCTCAAGTCCATATGGTGGAGAAGACCCCAATTCAGAGGAATGCGGAGATAGACACGCTTGGCAATTGAGTATCCAGGCGGAAGACCCTTATGAGAGGGTGAACTATAAGCTTTACGCACTAGACAGAGGTAAGTTTATAACGGAGTTCGGACAACTTTCACCACCGTTAAAGAGAAGTCTTTTAGAGTTTACTCCAGAGAATGAACTATATATAGACTCTCCTACCTGGAAGTTCCATAATAATACATTTGAGAGGGGTAATATAAGGTCTGCTTTAGAGAGATTCTTCATACCTCAAGAGAAACTTGACTTGAATGAGTATCTTATAAGTGCTCAGATGATACAGGCAGAGGCTTTAAAGTTTGCTCTAGAGCATTGGAAGAGACGTATGTTTAATACCGCTGGTGAGTTATTCTGGATGTATTCCGACTGTTGGGGAACAACAGGGGCTTGGGTGGTGGTAGACTACTACTTGAGGAAGAAGCCATCTTATTACTATGTGAAAAGGGTCTTTGAGTCCATCAATGTATCCCTTAAAGAGGAGAAGAATAAGATAGAGATAGTTGTGACAAATGAGCTATATAAAGATTCAGTACTGGATATAGAGTATGGCGTTAAGACTTTTGCAGGAGATGTCTTGGTAAAGGGTAAGACAAAGTTAGAACTAAAGCATTTGGGAGCTTTTAATGTCGGAGAGATAGATACTAGTAGAATCCTTAGCAAGGATAGGGATAAATGCTTTGTCTATGCAAAGATATACAAGAATGGTTACTGTTTATCTTGGAATAGACTCTTCTTATTAGATTTTAAAGACTTATCAATGCCAAAAGCTAAGATATTGTCCGAGCTTATAAAACTAGAAGAAGGTAAATATAAGCTTGAATTATTTACCGATAATTTTGCCTGGATGGTATACCTGGAATTACCTGATGATATTGAGACGAGTGATAACTACTTCGATATATTCCCCAAGGAGAAATACTCAGTTATACTAACTTCTCCAAGAGATATAACACTGGAAGAGGTCAGTATCCATACGCTGAATGATGTAATATCAAAGTATAGATAAGTTAATATAGCTGGAAATGTATGTTCATTTTTTATCTCTTTTAAGATATTTGAATAATAGGGAAGACAGTATAAGGGTATCTCTAGAGAGGTTATCTTCTGGTTTAAGAGTTAATAGGGCTAGTGATGATGCAGTTATTCTGTCTTTATCTTCAAGGATAAAACAGCAGTTAAGTTCTGTCTCTACAGCTGTAGATAATATAAACGATAGTCTGCTTATTATTAGAGCTGTAGATACCGCTCTCTCTAAAATAGGTTCTCTTCTTACTAGGGTAAGAGACCTTATTTTAAAATTGAGTAATGACGCTTATACGGATTTAGATAGAGAGATATTCAAAAATGAGGTTAATCAGCTACTTTCTGAGATAGATGTTATAGCCAAAAGTACCAAATATAACACTAAATCCCTATTAGATGGAGGTTTCTCTCGTGATATCCTCTTCTTGGAAGGTAGAGAATACATAGAGGATTTCTATCTTTCTTATCCATTTAATAGCACTTGCGAAATCTCTGTTAAATACAGGGGAGAGACAGCTGAAATTGCCTTGCCTTTTAGAACTGCACAAAGTATTTCTCTTTCTACTTCTCTTTATAGTGCTTTGGAAGAGTCGGTTAGTGGGGAGTATATAAAGACATTATACATAACTAGTAATAATAAGACAGTAGAGGTAGGTCTTATTGTATCGTCTACTGGTGGAGATACTATTTCTTCAGCTATAGATAAACTTAACAGTGCCTTTTTAGAGAATGAGATAGAAGTTACTGCTAGCTATGATTCTGTTGGCAAAAGGATAATCTTATCCTCTAACGAGGTTGGTTCTAGGTATCAGATAGATATCAGAGAGTCAAATTCTATAGAAGATGCTAGGTCATTTTCTAATATATATGAGCTCTCTGCTTTAACAGGGACTGATGGCTCTTTATCTTATCAAAAGCTCCTCTATATAGATGGTGCTATTAAAGGTTCTAATGTAAATGGAGGAACGTTAGTTAGAGATTACTTTGGTTCTACTAGTGGTATAACTTTTACTTTTACGGGTTCTCTTGGTCGAACTGTTACTATAGATGTTTTAGGTACCTACACGCTAGATTACACAAGCTTATTGATTAGAGACCGTTTAAGGACAGAACTTAATATAGATGTTAATGTGACCTTTAGTTCCACACTGGATAGATTTGTATTTACCTATTCTAATCCAGATACACGATTGGAAGTAGATATAGCAGGTGGAGTCCATAGCGAGATGTATGAAACTATTGAAGCCAAAGAAGATACCTTATTGGGAGATGTATTAGCATTACAGAACGAACTTACTCTTACCTTTTTTGATGAGAATGGCTTTGTAGCCGATTTGAGATTGAATGGTTCTAACACAGTTAATGACCTGATAGATGCTATCAATAATCTAGATATAGGAGTTATAGCTTCTTATAGTGATGGTAAGATACTTATAGACCAGTCAGGAAGAGAATTCAAGATCTATAAAGTAGAGCAGACAGGTTCTGATATATTTTACGTAGAAAGAAGAGCTGTCTTTCTAGGTTACCCAACACTCAGGACAGCTGAAGATATTGTCCTGTCTATAAATGATAGAATATATACATTTGATAGTAGATATGTCAGATTAGATTGGGGGAGTTTTACTCTTACTAGAGACTTTCTTCAATCTTTAGCTAAGATTAAATTCCAGGTAGTTTCAGGGTGGTTTATAATTTCTTTAGGAAAAGAAACGATAGATTTGATGCTTCCAGTGGTAACCTTGAGAAGCTTAGGACTAGAAGAGATAGATTTCTCTGATAGGACTCTTTTGGATAAAGTTAGTAATGCTATAGATATTGTTTCTAGAGAAAGAGCTAGAATGGGAGGATTGGAAAATACTCTAAAGGGGATTGTACAGCAGAAGGATTTTTATAAACAGAACCTTACTGAGGCTGAAGCCAGAATGCTTCTTTTGGAGGTGGAAAAGGAGATTAGTAACCTTACTAAAGATAAACTCTTAATGCTTTTAGGGAATATGTTAGCTGAGGACATATGTTCGCTTCTGAAAGAGATTTATAATCCGGTTATTAAGTCTACAGAGATTTAGGCTTTTATTTTTCTCCTGCTCTCCTACTTGGTGGTAGATAAGGAACAGGAATAAACTCTACAGATGGTCTCCTTTGAGATGTCTGAGGATATAGGTCCATCAATTCATAAACTTCTGGTGGAATTTGGTCTGTAACTGGTAGACCTAACTCTTTAGCTTCTTCATAGGTTATGGGGTAGTCATGGGTCCATCTTCCCTCACTTAAAGTCTTGGCTAACTCCTTGGCTCTTTCCTCTGGCATCTTATCTTTTACTAAGTTGTAAACCGTATTATATACCTGATTTATAGCCTTTCTAGCTATATCCCCTAGGATTAGTGTCTGGTCATCACGATTAGGGTTTGGTTCCTCAAGGGCTTTTAATATTGATGCAGCGGGATAAGAACCTCCTTGGGGACTTCCCAGTTGTGGGTCTACTGGACCCAACACAGCATTAGGGTCCATAACAATTTCATCTGCCGATAGAGCTATGAGGGTTCCACCAGACATTGCATAGTGTGGTATAAATACGGTTACCTTTCCTTTATGCCTCTTTAGTGCACAAGCTATCTGTTCAGAGGCGAGCACAAGTCCACCCGGAGTATGGAGGATTATATCTATAGGCATATCGGATGGGGTCATTCTTATAGCCCTTAGGACCTGTTCAGAGTCCTCTATATCAATGTATCGACTTACTGGAAAGCCAAAGAAACTCATCGTCTCTTGTCTGTGTATCATAGTAATTACTCTACTGTGGCGCTTTGTCTCTAGAGCCCTAATAGCCATCTGTCTTCTAACTTCTAATAATCTTTTCATAAGTAGAGGGATGAACATCTGAATCAGTATAAGTACCCATAGGATATTAAGTATTAAAGCCATACAATTTCACCTCCAAGAGATTTAGTTTTTTTCTAGTAATTATACAGACAAGATATCAGTTAAGTCAAATAAGTATGTTATAATTTTTATAATCACTAAAGATATACTGGAGGTATATGTATGCAGTATCGTAGGCTTGGGTGGACTGACCTAAAGCTTTCAGTCATTGGTTTTGGAACCTGGGCTTTGGGTGGTAGTGGATGGAGGTATAGTTGGGGACCTCAAGATGATGAGGATTCTATAAAAGCCATATGGAGAGCTATAGACCTGGGAGTAAATTGGATAGATACAGCAGCTATCTATGGTCTTGGACATTCTGAAGAAGTGGTAGGAAAGGCAATAAAAGGTTTATCAGAGAGGCCTATTATCGCTACTAAATGTGGTAGAGTCATTGATGAAAGTGGAAATATCGTTGGAAATCTTCGTAGAGAGAGTATAAGAAGAGAGGTTGAGGCTAGCCTGAAGCGTCTTCAGGTTGATGTTATTGACCTGTATCAGATACACTGGCCTGATCCTGATGAGTATATTGAGGAAGCTTGGGCTACGATGGCAGAACTTGTAAAGGAAGGTAAGATACGATACGCTGGAGTATCTAATTTTAACGTCGAGCAGATGAAACGTATATCAAGGATACATCCAATAGCCTCTCTACAACCTCCCTACAGTATGTTTAGAAGGGACATAGAGAAAGATATATTACCTTACTGTAAGGAGAACAATATTGGAGTTGTTGTTTACAGCCCTATGCAGAAAGGGTTATTAACAGGTAAGTATAATACTGAAACAGTAGCTAGACTATCTCCAGATGACCATAGACGTAATGACCCTATGTTTAAAGAACCACAGCTCAGTATAAATGTTGAGTTTGTTGAAAAGATTAAAGGACTAGCAGAAAAATATGGGAAAACGCCTGCGCAACTTGCTATTGCCTGGGTATTGAGAAAGCCAGAGGTTACCAGTGCTATTGTTGGAATCCGTAATCCATCACAGATAGAGGAGGTTGCTCCTAGTGGTAGTTGGAATCTATCTGAGGAGGATATAAAGGTTATAGACGAATGGCTTAGGGAGAGGGATGAAAAACTAAAAAATCTAGAAGCGAGGTAAGGTTATGAGTAATGAGATTGGTGAATATGTATGGTTGATACCAGATGCATATCTTCCCCCCTATGGTGACCCTGAACTACCAAGCCACGAATCTACATGTATTTTGAATGTAAATAAGAAGAGTGCAAGGGTTAAGTTTACCTTTTATTTTGAGGACCAAGACCCGATAGAATCAAACGAGATAGAGGTCCCTCCAGAGAGGACTCTTCATGTAAGATTAGACAAGGCTAAAGAGCTTTTAGGGGTAGAACTAAGGACTAATGTCCCCTTTGCTATCAAGGTAGAAAGCGATACACGAATAGTCGTTCAGCATTCGAGAATGGATACTAGACAGGCTAACCTAGCCTATATGACTAGTATGGGTTATCCTGTAAAGATCTAACTTTTTATTAACAGTTTAATATTAGATTAGATGGAGAGACCAAAGCTACTTGTTCTCCATTTTGACGATGTATACTTTTATCAGAGAAAACTAAGGTCTATTGGAGATGAGATAGACCTTAGAGGGATAGATGGGATAAGGTATCTTTGTCCTCTAGAGAAACTAGAAGAACTGGATAGTAAGATTCCAAGGTATGGAAGAACAATAGCTTTTATAGGAAGTGGAGATTTCCACTACATAACTTATCTATTCCTTAGAAGGGTAAAAGAACCTTTTAATCTTCTT
The DNA here is from genome assembly GCA_014360335.1 of bacterium. Lineage (GTDB taxonomy): Bacteria > DUMJ01 > DUMJ01 > DUMJ01 > DUMJ01 > DUMJ01. The sequence goes on from JACIXS010000055.1 coordinate 6,112, forward strand.
ATTATAGACAACCATTTGGATATGAAAGAGACATTTGATGGATTTATAAGTTGTGGGTCCTGGTTAAGGAATGCCCTTAGTAATGATTACCTAAGATACGTATTTTATCTAGGTCCAGACGTCTTTGACAGTTCTAGGAGAATTGTTAAAGTTGGTGAAGGTCTGGAAGAGTTATCATTATCTATTAAGATAGGAACGCCTTTTTATATAAGTATTGACAAGGATATATTGAATAAGTCTATTATAGAGACTAACTGGGAACAAGGATATCTTAGCTTAGAGGACCTATTTAGAGTCTTATCCTATATACCTGCTAATAACATTATTGGTATAGATATCTGCGGTGAACCAAGACCTGACCCATTCAGTTCAAAACTAAGAAAGAGCGAAGAGATAAATCTTAAGATTATAAGTATATTCTGTGAGAGAAGGGACAAAAGAATCCTTGCCTAATCCTTTATTATTCCCCCACCTACAACTACATCCCCATCATAGAATACAGAAGCCTGTCCAGGTGTTACAGCTCTCTGTGGTTCTTTAAATCTTACTAGGACCATTTCTTCTGATAAGGGAATGACTATACAGTCTGTCTCGTTACTCTTATATCTTATCTTTACTTTTACATCTATAGGCTCTTTAAGTTCCTCTATAGATATCCAGTTTAACTCTGTAGCAAGAAACTCTTCCCTATAGAGCTCTCTCTCTTCTCCTACAATAATAGCATTTCTATCAGGGTCTATATCTATCACATATAAAGGTTTTCCGCTTTGTATCCCCAAACCTTTTCTCTGTCCTATAGTGTAGTTCCATATACCTCTATGTTTGCCTAAGACCTTTCCGTATTTATCAAGTATGGGACCAGAAGAAGACTTAACATTCAGAAGTTCTCTATAGTCTCCACCGTAGAAGTCTTGACTCTCCTCCTTATCAGAGATATCCAATCCGGCCTCTCTAGCTATTCTTCTTACCTCCTCCTTTCTATAGGTCCCTAGTGGTAGTAGTATCTTACTTAGCTGTTTTTGGGTAAGTCCAAAGAGAAAGTACGACTGGTCCTTTCTCTCGTCTATCCCCTTTTTTAGGATAAATCTATTACTCTGAGGGTTAAATTCTACTCTAGCGTAGTGTCCTGTAGCAAAATAATCAAACTCTATCCCTATCAATTCTATCTTCTCTATCAAAGCCTTGAACTTTATCATTTGGTTGCATCTAATACAGGGGTTTGGCGTTCTGCCCTTGAGATATTCATTTCTAAAATACTCTAATACTATTTTCTTGTACTCGTTTACTAAATCTATCTCGTAGAAGGGTATGTTAAGGATTTCGCATACTTTTCTAGCATCTTCGATATCTTCAAGTTCCTCAGGTCCATAACAGCCGTGCCTCTTCTTTGAGCCTGAATAAGAACCTTCCCATATCTTCATACTTACTCCAATAACTTCATAGCCTGCCTTCTTTAATAAAAGTGCGGAGACAGCAGAATCTACCCCTCCACTTAGTCCTACTATAACTCTCAACTTGGATATAGCTACTCACCCTTCCTTATCTCTAAAGATTTCTTATGGGCAGAAAACTTCTCTTTTTCTGCTATTACTCTTGCCAGTTCAAAATCCGCTGTAACTTCATTATACTGTGTTATATTTATTACCTTAAGAAAATCTAAGATACTTAGCCCTGAACTGAATCTTGCTGAGCCACCTGTTGGTAAGATGTGACTTGACCCTGCTATATAGTCTCCTATAGCCTCTGGGGTTTTATTACCTAGAAAGATTGTCCCTGCATTTTTGATGTTTCCAAGATAAAACCATGGATTTTCTATATGTAACTCTAGATGCTCCGGTGCTATAAGATTTACTATATCTATACCTTCCTCTATGGAGTCTACCAACACCACCGCTCCCCAAGATTCCCATGATTTTTTTGCTGTTTCATAGGTAGATAATTCCCTTACTATTCTCTCTAAATTTTCTATCGTCTTTTCAGCTAGTTCTTTAGAGTCGGTTATAAGTATAGACATAGCCAGAGGGTCATGCTCTGCCTGAGATAGGAGGTCAATAGCTACAAATTCTGGTTTAGCACTACTATCTGCCAATACTACTATTTCACTTGGTCCAGGTATCATTTCTATGCCAACATCCCCAAAGACTAACTTTTTAGCAGAGACGACATACATATTCCCAGGTCCAACAATCTTGTCGACTTTAGGTATCGTATCTGTTCCGTATGCCAAGCCTGCTATTGCATGTGCCCCACCAAGCTTGTATATCTCATATATATCCAATAGCTTACATACAGCTAAGACCTCTGGGACAGGCTTTGGGGTAGTTACAGCTATCCTTTTTACTCCAGCTACCTGGGCAGGTATACTAGCCATTAATACTGTAGATGGATAGGGAGCTTTACCTCCAGGAACATATATACCTACGCTTTCTAGAGGAACAACTATCTGCCCCGATAATTTCCCCTCTTTTATATAGAACCAGTTTTGAGGCTTTGGCATTCTTGTATAAAATTCCTTGATATTTTCTATTGCCTTGTTTATAGCGGAGATAAAGTTTTCTTCTACTATATTTATAGAGTTTTCTATCTCTTCTCTTTTAACCTTAAAATCTTCTGGAGTAGAAAAGTTAGTATTGTCAAATTTGTTGGAATATTCTATCAGTGCTCTGTCTCCCTGTTTTCTTACCTCTTTTACTATCTCCTCTACAATAGCACTTACCTCTGTAGCTTCCTTTCTTTCCTTAATTAGTTCCTCTAGTTCTCTTTTATCTTTTATAATCCTGTGCCTCAAAGTCATCTCTCCTTACTCCAATATTCCCTTTGTTATCTTTATTGCTTTTGGGATCTCAATACAGTATTCTCCGGTGAAACATGCGGTGCAGAAGCCTTCTGAGCCACCTTTACAAGCCCTTAAAAGTCCATCTATACTGAGATACTCTAAGGAATCACTTCCTATATATCTTCTTACCTCTTCTATACTCTTACAGGCAGCTATTAGTTGTTTTCTTTCTGCGGTATCTATCCCATAAAAACAGGGGTATGTAATAGGTGGAGAACTTACCCTCATATGAACCTCTTTTGCCCCAGATTCCTTAAGTAGATTAACTATTTGTCTAGAGGTGGTTCCTCTCACAATAGAGTCATCTACCAGGACTATCTTTTTTCCATCTATAACCTCTTTTAGTGGATTGAGCTTTAACTTTACCCCTAGCTCTCTCAGTCTTTGATCAGGCTGAATAAATGTTCTTCCTACGTATCTATTCTTGATTAAGCCTTCACTAAAAGGTATTCCCGACTGCTGTGAATATCCTATCGCAGCTGGAACACCTGAGTCTGGAACAGGTATAACTAGGTCTGCATCCGCTGGTGCCTCTTGAGCTAGTATCCTACCCATCTCTTGTCTTATGTCGTGCACTAATCTAGATCCAAACTTACTGTCAGGACGTGCAAAGTACACAAGCTCAAATATACATAAGTGTGGATTAGCCTCAGCAAAGTGTATGCTTTCGATTCCATCTTCGTCTATTATTACAATCTCTCCCGGCTTTATCTCTCTGATAAATCTTGCTCCTATTATGTCTAATCCGCAAGACTCTGAGGATAATACATAACTTCCATTGAACTTTCCAAGGACAAGCGGTCTTATCCCATAAGGATCCCTTATTCCTATGAGTTTATCCTTAGTAAGAAGCACCAATGTATAGGCTCCCTGGAAAGAGGGAAGCACTTTAAGTAATGCGGATACTATGTCTCCATCGTAGTAGAGAGAAATCTTTTTAGCCATTAGCTCTGTATCTGAAGTTCCATAGACTCTTATTCCTTCTTCATCTAGTTCTTTCTTCAATTCTATAGCATTTACTAGATTTCCATTATGGGCTATCGCTAGAGTCTGCTCTCCTGAGACTAGTATTGGTTGGGCATTTATCTCTATGCTTGACCCTGTAGTGGAATATCTAACGTGTCCTATAGCTATATCTCCTTTTAGGATGTTTAGTATCTTCTCATTGAATACTTGACTTACCAATCCCATCTCTTTGTAACATACGATATCCCTTCTATCAGATACCGCTATTCCTGCACTCTCTTGTCCTCTGTGTTGAAGGGCAAAAAGCCCAAAGTATGTTAATCTAGCAACATCTGTATTTGGACTGTATATACCGAAAACGCCACAGTACTCTTTCATTTCATCCATCTCTCTATCCCACTGCTCCATTCCTTCTTTAGAGTTTCGATATCTAGATTGATTATCTCATTACCATTTATCTTTACAGTGAAATTGTTTCTGATTACCTTACCTACCTTTTTTATAGGTATATCCTTAAAGAACTGTTCAATCTCTTTCTCTCTATCTGAGTCGACCGTTATTATGACTACAGGTTGTGCCTCTCCAAAGAGAACCTCTTCTGGAATTTTCCCTGTTTCTATGTTAATATCCACTCCTAAATTGCCCCATATACTACACTCTGCTAATGCTACTCCCAGTCCTCCTCTTGATACATCTTGGGCACTATTAATAAGTCTGCTTCTTATTGCTTTAAGTAGTAAATCCTCTAGTTTAACTTCTAATTCTATGTTAAATGAAGGTTTTCCCTTTACCTCTCCTAGGAGTTCCTCTATAAGAAGAGATCCACCAAGATTCCCAGGTTCTCCTAGGATATATATAGTGTCTCCCTCTTTCTTGAACTCGGGGGTACAGATTGTCTCTATATTCTCTATCTTACCCACCATACCGACTATAGGTGTAGGATATACAGTATAATTTTCAGATTCATTATAAAAGCTTACATTTCCACCAATAACTGGTATATTCAATCTTCTAGCACATTCACTCATACCTTTTACTGTCTCTACGAAATACCATGCGACCTCCGGATCTTCTGGATTTCCAAAATTTAAGCAGTCGGTTATTGCTAGAGGTTCCGCTCCTACACAGATGAGGTTTCTTGCGGACTCTGCTACCACCATCATACCCCCTATATATGGGTCTAGGTAGCAGTATCTCCCTTCTCCATCTGTAGTTATACCTAGGAGGTAAGGCTTCCCTTTTACTCTCAAGATAGATGCCCCTGTGCCAATACTTACAGTATTTGTCTCTACCATATGGTCATACTGCTGGTATACCCAACTACTTGAACTACAATTAGGTGAACCTAGTAATCTTAAAAGTACACCTTCGTAGTCTTCAACCTTAGGTATATTTTCTATTATTTGTATCTCCTTAAGTCTTTCTGGTTCTTTTGTTATTAAATCATAGGCTGGAACCTTCTCTGTAAGCAAGTCTATAGGTAATTCTCCTACTATCTTCCCTTTCTCTTTCACTCTTACGACCCTTTCTTCTATAACATGACCTATTATAGCAAAGTTAAGTCCCCACTTCTCAAAGATAGGCCTTATCTCTTCTTCTCTACCTTTCTCTATACAGAGAAGCATCCTCTCTTGAGATTCTGAAAGCATAATCTCTTCAGGTGTCATACCTTTTTCTCTCTGTGGCACCATCGTTACATCTATCTCTACTCCTACTCCACCTCTACTTGCCATCTCTACAGAGGAGCTAGTTATACCAGCTGCACCCATATCTTGGATTCCTATAATGGCATCACTCTTTTCTAGCGCTTCTAGTATTGCTTCTATTAAGAGTTTCTCCATAAATGGGTCTCCTGCTTGGACAGCAGGCCTTCTTTCTATAGACTCACTAGTCAGCTCTAATGAAGCAAAGGTAGCTCCATGGATTCCATCTCTTCCCGTTGAAGCTCCTACCAATACAAGGCTGTTTCCTATTCCAACAGCTTTACCGCTTTTAGGTTTACCCTTTAATAACCCTACACACATGACATTTACTAAGGGATTTTCTGTGTATGGTTTTTCGAAAGCCAATTCTCCACCGATAGTTGGAACTCCTATACAGTTTCCATACCCAGCAATACCGCTTACTACTCCTGAGAAGAGGTATCGCGTTTTAGAGTTATCTAATAATCCAAACCTTAGAGAATCTAAAAGTGCTATAGGCCTAGCCCCCATAGCTAGGATATCTCTTACTATTCCCCCTACCCCTGTAGCTGCACCCTGGTAAGGTTCTATCGCCGAAGGATGGTTATGGCTTTCCATCTTCATAGCCAGAGCAAGTTCTTCGTCTAATTTTATTACTCCCGCGTTCTCTCCTGGTCCCTGTAAGACATGAGGTCCAGTTGTCGGGAATAGCTTTAGCGTCTTTTTAGAGTGCTTATACCCACAGTGTTCAGACCACATAACCGCTATCATACCAAGTTCTAGGTCGTTAGGCTCTCTCCCCAGTATGGATTTTGCTAATTGATACTCTTCTAAAGTCATTGATATCCTTTGTAGTTCTTCTTTCGTCCTCATAGCGACCTCACTATAGATTTAAATATTCTTAGTCCATCTTCTGAGCCTAGTATCTTCTCACTACACCTTTCAGGATGAGGCATAAGTCCAAATACATTTCCCCTTTCGTTTACTATACCTGCTATATTGTCTAAAGCTCCATTTGGATTTTCTCCATAATATCTAAGGACTACCTGTTTTTCTACCTTAGAAAGGTCATCTATATAGTAGTTCCCCTCGTTATGTGCTATAGGCATCCTAACTATCTCTCCTTTTTCAAATTCAGAGGTAAATGGGGTATCATTGCGTTCTATAATAAGATTTACGTATCTACATATGAATCTTAAACTTCTATTTCTTCCCAATGCTCCTGGGAGCAACCCTGCCTCTGTAAGTATCTGAAATCCGTTACATATACCGATTACCAATCCCCCTTTATCCGCAAACTCTCTTACACTAGACATAATAGGAGAAAATCTAGCTATAGCACCTGCCCTTAGATAATCTCCATAAGAGAATCCCCCAGGAAGTACTACACAGTCTATCCCTTTTAGGTCATTTTCTCTATGCCAGATAAATTTTACCGGTTGATTTAGGATATCTCTTATTACATAATAGCAGTCTCTGTCACAATTTGTGCCAGGAAAGACAACTATTCCAAAATTCATTCTATCCACTCCCACTCATAGTCTTCCATAACTGGGTTAGCAAGTAACTCTCTGCACATTCTTTCTATCCTTTCTGGTTCATCTACCTTTCTATCCATCTTTAATTCTAGGAGTTTACCGACTCTAACCTCTATTACTTCGTTAAACCCTAAAGATTTTAATGCATTTAGTATAACCGACCCCTGCGCATCTAAGATACTTGGTTTTAGTCTTATGAATATTCTAGCTTTCGAATCTATCGGAGTATTGATAACCCTTTCTTTTACTTCCCTATAAGCCTCTTCTACTCCTCCTAAATCCTTTCTGAATCTATCCTTATCCCAAGATGTAGTAGTCCCTAGCTCCCATAATCTACAGGTATCGGGAGATATCTCGTCCGCTAGATATATATTGCCCTGTGAATCTTTACCAAATTCAAATTTCATATCCACTAATTCTAGATGGCACTTTCTAAAGAACTCTATAAGTATCTTATTTGTCTCTAGAGACATCTCTTTTATAGTCTTAAGCTCTTCTTCTGTTGCAAGATTTAATGCTAATATATGGTCTTCATTTATCATTGGGTCGTGAAGCTCATCACTCTTATAGCAGAATTCTAATACAGGTCTTTCTAGTTCTTTCCCTACATCTAGACCAAGTCTCTTTGCCATACTACCTGCTACCCTATTCCTTATGATGACTTCTATGGGGAATATCTTCACGCTCTTTACGAGCATCTCTCTCTCGCTAAGTCTTTTTATATAGTGGTTTTTTATCCCCTTTATAGTAAGTAACTCAAATATCTTACTAGATATAATGCAGTTGGCTTCCCCTTTACCAGATATATCTGCCTTTTTCAGTCCATCGAATGCGGTAGCAGTATCCTTAAATTCTATAATGAACTTATCCTCTTCGGGGGTACTATATACCCGCTTAGCCTTACCCTCATAGAGAAGCTTAACTTTTTCCATTATCTACAATTCCCTCCTTATGTTTTTTGTTTCCTCAGAAAGGATATTCTACTAGAGTCCGATTATCAATTCAACTGTGAATGTTGCATTGGATATATAGAATAATCATACGAAAAGAAAAAGCCCACAGGTCCTCCTGTGGGCTAGGAATAGAAGGAGAGTTACTTTACTTCAAAGGTTCCTTTAAGCCTTATATCTTCAGAGGAACTTCCAATTAAGACCTCAAAGATTCCTGGCTCGACTACCAGTTTCATATCCGCATTGAAGAATTCTAAGTCTTCTCTGGTCAAGGTAAACGAGACCGACTTCTTTTCCCCTATATCAAGGGTTATCCTCTTGAATCTCTTTAATTCCTTTACTGGCCTAGCGATACTGGCAAATTCATCATGGAGATAGAGTTGGACTACCTCGTCACCTTTGTATTTTCCAATATTTTCTACATCTAGAGAGATGGTGACCTCTCCATCTGGAGATATGACTTCGGGTGTGATTCTAAGATTACTATATCTAAACTGGGTATAACTTAATCCGTATCCAAATGGGAATAGTGGTTGGGGACCTCTGAGGTCTACATAATCGTCAACCCTTCCGGATGGTTTATAGTTGTAGTATAGAGGTAGCTGGCCTGTAAACTTTGGGAATGTTATAGGTAGTTTGCCACCAGGATTATAATCGCCAAATAGGATATCTGCTATTGCGTTTCCTCCTTCTTCTCCAGGATACCAGGCTTCAAGTATTGCTTTTACTCCACTAATCCAGTTCATCATAGTTATAGCACTACCATTTATAAGAACGACTATCACTGGAGTTCCAGTATTACATATCTCTCTTATGAGATCTTCCTGAACTCCAGGTAGGTCAAGGTTGCATCTATCCCTCTGTTCTCCTTCTGTCTCAGGTACGGAGTTCCCCATAAATAGTACTGCTACATCACTCTTCTTAGCTATCTCTATAGCTTCATCAAATCCTTTCTTAGATGTGTCATTTAATCCACAGCCCTCTGCAAAGTATATCTTAATATCTTTTCCAACCTTGTTCTTTATCCCTTCTAGCGGAGTTACTACCTTTATACCAAATCCACTATATCCTCCCAATCTAGGAACATTGGCGTTTGGTCCAATAACCGCTATAGATTTTATATCTCTACTCAGTGGAAGGATACCTTCATTCTTGAGTAGGACCATAGACTCTCTAGCAGACCTTAGTGCTAGTTCTCTATGCTCTTTGCAGTCACATATCCTTTCAGCATATTCAGGGTCAACGAACGGATTGTCAAATAATCCTAGCCAGAATTTTACCCTTAAGACTCTCCTAACAGCCTCAGTTACAACATCCTCTGATAGTTTTCCTTCTTTGACAAGCCCCACTATCTCTTCGAAACATTCACTCTCAGGTAGCTCCATATCTAAACCTGCTTCTAAAGCCATCTTAGCTGCTTCTGCTCTAGATTTTGCAACCTTATGTTTTGTCATTAGATGAATTACTGAGCCATAGTCTGATACAACATAACCCTTAAAGCCCCATTCCTTTCTTAATAAGTCTGTTAAAAGCCACTTATTAGAAGAGCAGGGTATACCATCTAGAGAATTGTATGCAGCCATAATGGAGAGTGCATTTGCCTTTTCTACGCTTGCCTTAAAGGCAGGAAAATAGACCTCTCTTAATAATCTTTCAGAGAAATGGACCGCATTACTATCCCTTCCCCCATCCCCTACAAAGTTTGCCGCATAATGTTTAGGGGTAGTAACAACTTTTTGTTCTTGGAGACCTTTAATAAATGATACCGCCATAAGAGAAGCAAGATAAGGGTCTTCACCGTATGTCTCTTCTGTTCTTCCACATCTTGGGTCCCTAGCTATATTTATCGTAGGTGAAAGTGCCTGATGTATACCTCTAGCCCTGGTCTCTTTGCCTATTGCGGTAGCTACTTCATACATCAACTCAGGATTCCAGGTACTTGCCATGGCGATAGACTGGGGAAAACTAGTAGAACCCTTAGCCATACAACCGTGGAGACACTCATCATGGATAAGTATAGGGATTTTTAATCTACTATTCTCAAGTATGTATTTTTGCATCTCGTTTGCAAGCTCTGCCCCTTCTCTAGGTGAAAAAGGTCTTAATGCACAGCTTAGTTCTCCTATCGGGTATTTTTCATTACTTCCCTCTAAGATTATTTCCTTCCATTTTTTCTGCCAGAGATTTCTGGATATAGCTTCTATAAGGTCTCGGTCTCTAAAGAGTTCACGGAATACGACATCAAACTTTCTTGCCTGCTCTGGCTCTAATCCCTCAAAGATATCTGCTAAGGATTTCCAGATATGCAAGATTCTAGCCTTAAGTTGACCTACCTTCTCCTCTAGGGTCATCCTAGAGAGTAGGTCTTCAACCCTTTCCTCAATCGAAAGCTCTGGATTTAGATAACCTACTTTTTCCTCCATATTAAACCTCCTATCGAATATACTTTTATTTTCTCATCGCCTCTTTTAGTACCTCTATTAGATATGTTCTCTTTGCACAGTTGGAGAATTCAAACGCCGAATGGTGCATCTCTTCTATCTCAGTTTCTGTCATGTCTGCAAATTGTAATGCATATAGGGGAGCTAGGAAGTTACTGATAGCTCCACATATGATACGGTCACCTAATGTCCTAGTAAGGGTAGTATAGTCTAGACTATAGTCCTTTAGCTCTTCGGATACAGCCTGAGCTATGACCTCAATCATCCTAGCTGTTTCTATAGCAAGTAGTCCATGGCCTCTTGAAGTCCATGAATCAAGTCCTAACTTCTCTTTAAGCTTGAGAATAGGTTTAATCCTTCTCATATATTCACAATCTTCTTTGGGAACTGCAAGTCCTTGGACTCCTACATCCTTGTAGGTCCATATAGTCCAGTGTTGCTCATACTTATTAAATACCTCTAGTTGGTCCTTTAGTGCCATAAGTCTAGCTTTATCCGCATTTGTTGGAGCATTAATTGGTCCATCGAATAATGCCCCGAATTCTCCAACCCATGAGGGTCTTTTACGTTCTAAAATCCAACTGTTCCTCTCTAAAAATATCTTCTCCATCCAGTTTTTATCTGCATATACATTACCTACATATCCAGGATACTTCCTCGCTCTATGAGTTGCTATTGTATAGTTATGGGAGCTGTAAACTAGGTTATCATCGAAAGGTTCATCCAAGCCTTCAAAGACCTGAGAATACCTATTCCCTTCAATAAAGATTATGTGTCTTTTGTCTACAGACCTTATTGCATATGTCCACTCCTTATAGAGCCTATTTAATATCTCCATATTTGGTGCATCTGGTTCATTGAGTAGATTATAACCTGCAACATATGGTTCATCTTTATAGTGTTCTGCTATATAGACCCACAGATTCTTAACTCTTTCTTGATAGTCTCTATTTCCCCATAGGAGTGTTATTCCATAAGGATTATCTGAATGCCATCCACGATTTTGCCATCCTGGCGCTGCATGTAGGTCTAAGATTATATAGATGTTATATTTCTTTCCCCATTCTATAGCTCTGTCTAGGTAATAAAAGCCGTTAGGGTCAAATTTGCCTGGATTCATATCATCTTCAAAATGTCTATAGTTAAATGGTATCCTAACTACAGTTGTACCTATCTCTGAGAGAAACTTAAAATCGTCCTCTGTTATGAATGAGTCCAGAAGACTTTTGAAGAATATCTTATAACGCTCCTCTCCTAATTCTTCTTTTATAGCTCTTCTTATGTTACTTTCTGCCCCTGGATAGCCGGTGATAAAATTCTCCATATTTAGCCATCCACCAAAGCATACTCCACGTAAGAATACCTTTTTACCTGATTCATCTACAATATATGGTCCTTCAACTTTTAAGAAACTCATAGAGCCTTTGCCTCCTTCCTTTAAACGATAGCCTTATTTAAATTTGATGCATATAGGTAACACTTGACTAACCTGCCATCTATTAATATATCCTCTGGCATTTTACTTCTACATATATCCATTACATGTGGACATCTTCCTGCAAACTTACATCCCCTTGATTGATATTCCTTTTCCTCAAAACTTGAGAGTTCTATCCTTCCTTGCCATTTTCTCTCTGGGTCTGGTTCTGGGACAGAATCTCTAAGAATCTTAGTATATGGATGTTTGGGATCGGTAAGGATCTTTTCTACCGAACCTAACTCTACAATGTTCCCTCTGAACATAATGGCGATTCTATCGCTTACATAATAAGCAGTAGCTAAGTCATGTGTAATATACATTATGCTTACCCCTTGCTTCTCTTTAAGCTCTTTAAAGAGGTTACATATAGACATCTTAAGGGATGCATCTACCATAGAGACAGGCTCATCTGCTATTAAAAGTGCTGGTTTGGTGATGAGGGCTCTAGCTATTGATATTCTCTGTAATTGTCCCCCTGAAAATTCATGAGGATATCTTCCAGAGACCTCTTGAAGGGATAAACCTACCAGATTTAGAGCCTCGTCTATAGGCTTGAATGCATCCTTTTTATTGGCTATCCCATAATTTACTACGGTTTCATAGAGATAAGAATCTACCTTCTTTAGAGGATTAAAAGTTTCAAAAGGATTTTGAAAGACAGGTTGAACCTCTCTCATAAACCATAATTCCATTTCTCTCCCTTTTAATTTACTTACATCTTTCCCTTTATATAGTATATTACCTGAACTTGGAGGTATAAAGCCCAGTATCATTCTAGCTAAAGTGGTTTTCCCACTTCCACTTTCCCCAGCCAATGTGAATATCTCTGGTTTATTTAATTCTAATTCAAAAGAGACATTTTCTACAGCGGTTATTTTACTTCTAGCAAATCCGCTACCTATAACGAATACCTTTATAAGATTTCTTACCTCAAGGAGTTTGTTATTCTGTTCCATTGTTAGACCTCCTTAGAAACTAAAAAACACGCTACTTTATGACCGTCTCTGGCTTCCACTAAACTAGGAATCTCCTTCCTACATCTTTCAGTAACATAGGGACATCTAGGATGAAAGCTACATCCAGGTGGTAGATTACTAAGAGGAGGTGGAGAACCAGGAGCACTAACCCTATAACTCTTATCACCTATTTTAGGTAGAGAGCCTATTAGATATTTTGTATAAGGATGCAAAGGATTTTTGAATATCTCCTCTGTCTTTGCCTCTTCAATTATTTTCCCAGCGTACATAATGGCTATTCTATCGCATATATTTGCATGAATTGCCATATCGTGAGTGACGAGGATAATAGTATTTTTCTGTTCTTTTTGTATATCTTTAAGAAGCTGAATAACTCCTCTTTGGACTACAACATCTAATGCGGTAGATGGCTCATCCGCAAAGATGACCTTTGGTTTTAATATAGTGGCAAGTGCTATAGTCACTCTCTGCCTCATTCCTCCCGAAAGCTGATGGGGATAAGCATTCAGTACTTCTATAGGAAGCCCTAAGGCATTTAGATGTTCCTCAACTAGATTTTTAAATTCTTTCTTTTCTATTTTTTTATGAGCATTAATGAAACTTTTGAATGAATCGCGAATCCTTCTTACCGGATTTAAGACGCTCATAGAGCTTTGAGGAATGTAAGAGATGTATTCCCACCTAATATTCTTTAGTTCTCTTGGACTTAGAGATAAGATGTTGAATTTCTTATCACCTATACTATAGTTTACATCTCCATCAAGAACCGTTAAAGGTGGTTTTACTATTCCTAGTAAGGTCTTTATTAGTGTGCTTTTACCACAGCCCGATTCTCCTGCAATTCCAAATATCTCATTATTATTGATGTCTATAGATACCCCATCTACAGCCTTTACTGTCCGTTTTATTCCAAAGATCTCCGTTATATAATAGGCTTTTAGATTTTCTGTTTTGAGAATAGTCATAGTTTCATCCCTTCATTACTTCGATCCTCTGGAGTCTAGTCCTAGGATCAAGGAATTCACTTATACTTACTGATAACATATACAGTGAAATGAATAAAAGGATACAGATAAATACTGGTGTTAATATCCACCACCAGATTCCAAGAAGGAGCGATTGAGAATTTACAGACCAATGTATCATTGTCCCTAAGGTTGGTATCTCAAGACTGGAGAGCCCTAGAATGGCTAATGTTACTTCCATTCCTATGACCCATAGCATATTATTCATAGCAGTAGCCATAATTAGAGGGATAATAAATGGAAGGTATTCTTTTATAATAATACTTAGAGTTTTCATCCCTGAAAGTTTTGCAGTATATGTAAATTCTCTTTCTCTAAGGCTTAAGATTTGAGACCTGAGGACTCTAGCGTCCCAAGCCCAACCAAATATCCCAAGAAGGATCCCTAGATTATTTATATTTAGTGCTCCTTTGATTACAGATGCAATTAGTATAAGTATTGGTAATAGAGGTAAGATTACAAAACTATCGTTTATGGTCATTAAAAATCTATCTAAGAAGCCTCCTTTATATCCTGTAATTAATCCTAGAAGTATAGCTATTACTCTAGAGATGATAACTGCTATAACCGATAGTAAGAGGGAATTTCTTATAGCGTATGTGGCTAGCCAAAAGACATCCTGCCCCATAGATGTTGTCCCAAGAAGATGTTTTAAGGAAGGTGGCATATCTCTAGGGACTACATTCCAAACCTTCGGATCGTACGGAGAGAAAAATGACAAGATAGCAAGAAATATCATTAATGTCATAACTGAAAATCCAAATGTAAACCTCTTATCATACTTTAATAGGTCTTTTATAGCTGAAAACATACCTTCCTCCTATCTATACCTGATTCTAGGGTCAAACAGTGGATAGATTAGGTCTATTATCAAAACCCCAGTAGCTATACCTATTATGGAGAGTAATGTAATTCCCATCAGAAGGTTATAGTCTCCCCTACTTACACTATTGTATAGAAGAGTTCCTAGCCCTGGATAGGCAAATACCTGTTCTGTGATAAGTGCACCACTAAAGATCTGTCCTAGGGATAGTGCTAGACCTGTTATCTGTGGTAGCAATGCATTCCTTATTGTATACCGGAATACAATCTCTCTATCGGATATCCCACCTACCTGGGCGTATAATACGTAGTCTTCTCTAACTATGTTTGAGACTAATAGTCTCATAGTCATAAACCATACACTACTACCAACTAAAACTAAAGAGAGTGCTGGTAAAAAGGCATGTCTTACTATGTCTAGTAAAAGGTCTAATGTAAGGTGCAATTCCCTTCCAACGGATAGTCCTCCCCCTACTGGAAAGATTGGGAATGCAAAGGCAAATATAATTAATAAACCTAAGGCTACTATATAATAGGGAACAGGCCTTATAACCATAGCTACCCCTTCTAATACTCTCGCCCATCTCTGATTACTGAAATATCCAGCTAGTCCCCCTAGAATATTCCCTATAACCCAGGATAGAGTAGTTGTAAGAAGTAGCAGAACTGTTGTCCATGGTAGAGAGATCCTTATAAGATCCATTACAGGTGTTGGGAACTGAGCGAATGATGGACCGAAGTCTCCTTTAAAGAGACGCTTCCAAAATGCTATGTACTGTTCAAATAACGTCCCCTTCAGTCCATATAGTTCTTTTAGCGTTTCCCTTAACTTTTCCACCGCTTCTGGGTCTATATAGGTTCCCTGTAGTGCAACTAATTCAAGGGTCTTCTGGACAGGGTCTGTAGGCATAAGCCTTGGGACTACAAATACTACAGTTGTCCCTATAAGTATGACTACTATATACTGTATAATTCTTGGTAATAAGTAACTTTTAAAGAAGAGCACCTATAGCACCTCCGTTAAGTATTTAGGGACCCCTTATTAAGGGGTCCCTAAATAAGTTTATCACTTTCTTCCAGTTGGCTTTAAGAATGGTAACATAAATTTAAAGTTAGGCCAATGATGGTATGGCTGTTGATAAGGATTTTCTCCTCCTGGATAATTCGTCCAGTAATACTCGTCCCAACCTACCACTCCAGGATAACCAAATGTAGGTATAGATGGCATTTCAGCCGTTGCTATCTTTAGACCCTCTATACCTAGCTTGATAAGGTTAGGATCGTCAAACGCTGTCTTCTCCATCTCGTCTATAATAGCATCAAGCCTCTTATCTGACCACCTACTTACAAATCCAGGACCACCTATAGCCATTTCTCCAAGTGGTTTTACATATTTTGATCTCCAAGCAACAAATGTTCTGTATAGGTCAGGGTGTCCACCCCACGGCTCCTGGGCAGGCCATGTAGTTCCTGCTTCGTAGTCTCCTCTCTGAATTATTGTTCCAGCTAGGTCTGAAGTCTGAACCTCTACATCTATACCAAACTTTCTCCACTGTTGAGAAACAGCAAAAGCATTTCTATAGCCTGGAGTAGCTGGATTGGTTCCAGTCATTATAGTTATTTTCCAAGGTTTGCCATCAGGGAGTAACCATTTACCATCGGGTCCCCTCTTAAATCCTTGTCTCTCTAGGAGCTTCTCTGCCACATCAGGTGCATACTTCCACCATCCGTATCCAAATATCTCCTTTATCTTATTCTCTGGCGGAACTGGGTATCCTCTCTTCTTGCAGTATTCTGCTAGTCTATACGGTGCAGAGGGATCGAACGGCTTGAATGGCTTTCCATCCACTTGGATATCTAGAGTAAAGTTCTTAAGCCATGACTCCATAGGCCTATAGTACCATCTGTGGTATACTGGAGTTGGAGGTATAAGTAGAGCTCCCATCGTAGCTGCTCCATCAAATGCTATCCCTATCGTCTCTACTATATCTATGGATAATGTTAATGCCCACCTTACATCCCTTATATTGAATGGGAATTTCAGAGTATTTAAAACTATCCCCGTTATACATGGGTCTATGTTCACTACCCAAGGGAATTCCTTTCTATAGCTTCTTCCGTAAGGGTTCTGCTGAAGCATTGCCCTGAGTGTCTCTGTGGTAAGGTCGCACATATCTAATTCATGTCTTACCTGTGCCATAACCTTCTTTTCAGGTGGCCCATAGTAGATGTAAAGGACATACTTGGGCTTTGGCATACCAAATAACTTCCCAGTAGTTGTCCTATTCCAGTCTTTCCTTCTCTCCCAGAGTCTCCAATATCCAGCGGGGTCAACATCCTTTAGTACATATGGACCTAGGCTTATGGGTGGATAGAAGTCAAAGGTCTTTGGGTCCTTAACCTTCTCAAAGATATGCTTTGGCATAAAACGACAAGCGCCCCATCTATCTAAGAAATATGAATGGAATCTAGAGTTCGGCTGTTTGAGATGGAAGACTACAGTATACTTATCAGGCTTTTCCATCTTGTCTACGTACATATTGAATTCGGTGTTATAGGACATCCCTGGATTATTCTTTAGCGTTTCTACTGTAAATATCACATCGTCAGCGGTAAACTCTACACCGTCACTCCAGTATATTCCACTTCTTAGTTTTACAGTCATCTGGGTAAAGTCTTTGTTATAGATTGGTGGTTCTTTAGCTAAGACATTAAGGATTCTACCTTTAGCATACTCTACCATCCACAGGGGTTCTAACATAAGTTGTTGGATTCCAGAGTCTGTTCCAGCACTTACACCAATTACCCATGGATTGAATCTTTTAGGGTTTATAATCCTACCACCTAAGATATCGACTATTAATGTTTCCTCCCTTGGAATCTGTGGAGCTACCTGGGTAAAGGCTATTGGTATACTTCCCAGAATAAAGCTACAAACTATTAAACTTACAAACAATACCTTTAGAAACTGCTTCATAATATGTCCCTCCTCTTCATTAATTTTTTACAGATAATTACCAAGTTACCTCATCAATATTTAGATATCCATCCCCCTCAGGTTGATTCTTCTCACCTCCTCTCTGCTACAGATTCTCTTATCATTAAACTGGCCCTTAGGATTCTGGGCTCAATTACTAGATTTCCACTCTCTAATAGTTTAATTAACATCTCTGCTCCCTCTTTCCCTACATCATATAATGGTTGACGCACTGTGGTAAGTGGGGGTTCAGATAGTTCAGCTGCTTGAATGTCATCAAATCCTATAAATGAAATATCTTGTGGGATATGATAACCCTTTTCTTTGGCTACTTGCATAGCGGTTATAGCCATGTTGTCATTAGCTACAAAGACAGCTGTCGGAAGAGGTTTTACTTTTAAAAGTTTTTCCATAGCCTGAGCTCCGCTTCTTTTGTGATAATCTCCTTCTACTATGTATTCCTCCCTTATGGAGAGATTGTATTTTTTGAGTGCGTCAATGTATGCCTTGAGTCTTAATTGGGCATGTTCATGATTTTGGGGACCTGATATATGTGCTATATTTCTGTGTCCAGCCCGTATTAAATACTCTACCGCATCAAACGCCCCTTGGTAATGATTTACTGTTACATAATTTCTTTCAAATCCTAATATACTCCCATCTAACACAATAAAAGGTTTCTTATGGTCTAGAAGGGGTAAAATTTCTTCGACTGTTATTCCCCAGTGTGAGAGTATTAGTATTCCATTGTAATCTAAACAGAAATCTATTAGCCTTTTCTTCCTTTCAGAGATTCTATCAGGACCAATCTCTCCACAGATATCTAAAAGGACAGCGTAATTATCGTCTCTTAATCTATCTATGACACCTTCTATTAGAGACATATAAAATCCGCCCATATGACTATTAGAATCTACAAAGGCGATAAGAGGTATGTCTGATACTGATCTTCTATCGATGGGGTATCCTAATTCAGATGCTATTTCTAAGATTTTCTTTCTTGTTGAATCGCTTAGCCTCCCTTTCCCCGAAAGGGCTAAAGATGCAGTTGCGTATGATACCCCAGCCTTTTCTGCTATGTGTTTTAGGGTAACCTTTGTCTTATTAGCCATAGCTAAACCATTAATCTAAAACATTTAATAAAAATTTATCACAATATATTTACCCCTGTCAAGGGGTTTGGGAAAATTTTAGGAGGATGTAGGAGTTTTCTCTCTGTTATATGTTATAATTGAATAGACATAATTGACTCTTAGCAAGAAAGAGGTGAATATATAGGATGTATAAGTTGTTATATATTGTACTGGATGGGCTAGGGGATAGACCCTGTAAGGAGTTAGATGGTAAGACTCCTTTAGAATCTGCTGATACTCCTAATATGGATGATTTAGCTAGAAAGGGAAAGACTGGCTTAGTAGATACTGTAGGACCGGGGATAGCCCCAGAGTCAGATATCGCAGTTATTAGTATTCTTGGTTACGATGCAGAGAAATACTATACAGGGAGAGGTCCATTAGAGTGCTTTGCAGTTGGCATTGATGTCCAGCCAGGAGACCTAGCATTTAGAGTGAACTTTGCTACTATGGATGAGAATAGATATCTTACAGATAGAAGGGCAGGGAGAGACCTAACTACTGAAGAGGCGAGAGCTTTGGCTGAAGAGGTAAATAGTAAGGTAAAGTTAACGAGTCATCCTGCAGAATTTAAATTTGTAAGTACTGTTGGGCATAGAGGAGTCCTTTGGATAAGATGTAAGGAAGGTCCACTTTCTGCCAATATTACAAATACTGACCCTGCGTATGATAAGATTGGATATTTTGGGGTAGCTAAGGAGAAATTTGAACCTTACCTTCAGGTTTGTAAGCCCTTAGACAATAGTATAGAGGCTAAGAGAGCTGCCGACCTGACCAATGAATTTGTAGAGAAGAGCCATATTGTTCTAAATAATGCAGAGGTAAACCTGAGAAGAAGATCTCAGGGAAAGATGATGGGGAATGTCATCCTTACTCGAGATGCAGGCGATAAACTTCCTCAATTCCCTAATATAAAGGAATTATTTGGGTTAAACTTTGCCTGCTTTGCTGAAATGCCAGTAGAGATGGGAATAGCTATGCTTACTGGGATGAATATAGTAGAGCTACCAGAACCTACCGGTGATCCCAAGGTGGATTATCCTTTAAGGGCAGAGAAGGCTATAGAGTATATGGACCGTTACGATGCACTTTATATACATCTAAAGGGTCCAGATGTCCCAGGACATGATGGAAAGGCTATTGAAAAGAGGGATAGCATCTCTGCAATAGATAAATACTTCTTTGGGAATTTATTACCTAGGATAAACCTTTCTAAGGTTGTTATAGCTGTTACTGCGGACCATTCTACTCCCTGCTCTTTAAAGGCACACTCCGATGACCCTGTGCCTCTACTGGTAGCTGGAGCAGAGATAGAGAGTGATGGGACCAAAGCATTTTCTGAGAAGGATTGCTCTAGGGGTTCCTTAGGTAGATTACTTGGGAATCAGTTAATGCCTTTATTCATTGAATTGGTTAGGAAAGGAGAAGATTAATATAGCAAAGTATGAAAGGGTTAGTTAGAGATTATATAGATGTAGGGAGAAATGACCCCTGTCCGTGTGGAAGCGGTAAGAAATTTAAAAAGTGTTGTCTTCCTTCTTATGAAGAGTCTTTGGAGGTAAATTTCCTAAAATTTTCCCTGTATTACAAGATTACTTATCATTCATTTACCAACTATAGAGATGCATTTAAGGATACCGCAGGGAAGTTTGATAGAGGTGACCTTGCCTCAGCTGAAAGTTTTGATGACCTAATCAGAAATAAATCTGATTGGGAAGAGGTTTTGGATTGGTTTATATTTAATGAGTATGTAGCTAAGGGAAAGACTCCACTACAGCTATTTTTAGAGGAAAATATTGCTACGGAGAAGGAAAAAAGTCTTTTAAAAAGATTCTATGGGACTTATTGGTCGGTATATGAGGTAAGAGATGTCACTAAAAAGTTGGGTAAGGCTAGACTTATAGACCTCTTGACTGGTAAAGAGTATCTCGTATTTGATGAGAATATAGAGCCTCTTTCTGGTGGTGAGGTAGCCTTTGGTAGAATTGTCCCGCACGATAACTTCTATTTCCTGGGTTATGTTTTCTTCCCTTGGTTAGTGAGTAAGCCAGAAGGGTTAGAAGACTTCTTAGGTCAATTTTTAGCCCCATTCTTAGAAGATAAGATTCCTGTAGAGGATGTCCTTCGTAATTATGGATACCGGCTATATATCTATATAAATAGTATATACCAGCATAGAGAAGAAGAACCTAGGATTAAAATTTCTGAGTATGAGATAAAAGACCTCAATAGAGTGACTAGTGTATTACAGTTATCACCTTTCTTTGTTAAAAGAGAGGATAATCCTAGGGGAAAGATATTTGTCTGTGTTAGAAATCCTAGAACCGATATCCTGCTCGGTAATCAGATAATCCTTCCTAATGAGGAAGAATCAGGGGAAGATTTAGAATTGGGTGTAGTTAGAATCTATGATGATACCTTAGATATCTTGGCTTTAGATAGCAAAAGGTTAGAAGCAGTAAGGTCTCTAGTAGAAGAGCTTTTAGAGGATAGTATAGTTCTAAGAGAATCTGGGTAATTTTATGGCAGAGGTAAAACCTTTTATAGGGCTTACTTACAATAGAGATATGATAGATAGATTAGAGGATGTGATATCTCCCCCATATGATATCATTTCTCCTGAGCTTCAGAGAAATCTTTACAGTAAGCATCCCTACAACATAGTTAGATTGGAACTACCATTAGGTGAAGATGAAAAAAAGTATATAGACGCAGATAAGACGCTTAGGCTTTGGATAGAGAATAAGATTCTAGTCCCTAGTAAGAAGCCATCTTACTATTTTTACGAAGAAAAATATACTTTAGAGGGGAAAGAGAGAGTCTTAGAGGGTTTCTTTGGTATCGTAAAGGTCGAATCTTTTGAGAAGAGAGTTATCCTTCCACATGAGTTTACATTTCCAAAGCCTAAGGAAGATAGGTTTAATCTTTTAAGATATACTAGGTCAAATGTAAGTCCCATATTAGGGATATATTTTGATGAGGCAGGTATTGGTAGAGAGATATGGGAGTACGTTAAGTTAAAAGAGCCATTGTTTTCTTCAGATAGATTCAAGATATGGGCTGTAGATGATAGGTTAGAAGATATTACGAACTTCTTTAGAGATAGGATAGTACTTATAGCAGATGGGCATCATAGGTATGAAACAGCATTAAGGTATAGAGAGTTAATGGAGGTAAAGTTTGGTAAGCCAGGACCTTACAGCTATGTGATGATGTTTTTGGTTGATGCCTATAGCGGAGGGTTAAGTTTGCTACCTACACATAGGGTTTTAAAAGGCGTTTCTAAGGATTTCGAAAATATGCTGAAGGCTTCTTTTTCTTTGGAGAAGACTGACTTGATAGAGATAACCCAAGATGAGCACTTGGTTTACTATTATAAGAGGGGGGAACTTTTTAAGTTTAGAACTGAGAAGCTTAATGTTATCTCTTTACACGAGTTTCTAGATAGCTTTGACGATTTTTCTATCACCTATTCTCACAGCTTAGAAGAGGCGATATCTTTAGTTGATGGTGGAAACTATGATCTGGCGTTTATTGTTAACCCTCCATCAATGGATACACTGAGGAATATTGTAGAGAGAGGAGATAGGTTACCTCAGAAGACGACTTATTTTTATCCCAAGATAGGAGCTGGGTTAGTTATATATAATCATAATTTAAATAACGGGGAGATGAGATAGAATGTATAGTTTAAGAAGTCGAATCTTGGCATTATTGATAGTATTTTTCTTCTTCCTTCCATCTGTATCTTTTACCCAAGAGGTAAAGTCAAGACTTGTCCTAGAAACTGCTAATCCTTTGGAGCTAGAGGGATGGGATTCTTGGATAAGAGGGGATAATGTAAAAGGTATAGAGAGTTGGGAGAAGGTAATATTAGAGAATCCCAATAGCTACTCTTCTTTGAGCTATTGGTATCTTTTAAGTGACCTATATGATGAAGAAGGATTGTATAAATCTTCTCTATCTTTTATAGATAAGATGCTTAATGAAACAAAGAATCCTACTTTACTTTCTTCTCTTTATTGGGAGAAGATACAAGACCTACTGAAACTTGGTAATTATGATTCCACAAAGGAATATATATCTAAACTTGGCTTAATTAGTGATTGGCTTATAATAGGACCGTTTGATAATGTGGGTGGCTCTGGATTCTACAAGGTATTTCCTCCAGAGGAAGAGATAGACCTTAGTAAAGTCTATACTGGTAAAAATGGGATGGAGGTGAAATGGTTTCCGAGTAAGACTACCTTTGGAATTATGAAACTTGGAAATCTGTTGTATCCTTCAGATGCTGTGACTGCCTACGCACTTACATTCGTTTACAGTGATTCCGAGCAAGAAGTATTTATAAGGTCTGGTAGTACTGGCGCCTTAACCATCTGGCTAAACGATACTAAGGTCTTGTCTCAAGACATATATAGGAATATCTATATAGACCAGGATATAGTAAAGGTCAAGCTCAACAAGGGTTGGAATAAGCTCTTACTGAAGGTTTGTGAGGATAATGGACTCTGGCAGTTTATCCTTAGGATTACTGATGAGAATGGTAATTCTATTCCTAGTCTAAAGTATTCTCTAGAACCAAAGGAGATTAAAAAGGGAACTGAATTTGTGCTTGTAGAAGATACTATACCACAGGATTATTGGTCATTGGTTCATTCGGGTATAATTTATAGAAAGAGAGGACTCTGGGATAAAGCAGAAAAGAGCCTCCTTAAGGCTTTAGATATTTCAGATACTATCCTTCCCCGTTATTTTCTCGGTTTAACCTATCTGGATGAAGGTAAGACTGATGAAGGTATTAGTGAGTTAAGAAAGGTCATAGCATCTGAGCCAGAATTCGTTAGAGCTTACGTGGACCTCGGTTGGAATAGGTATGACAAAGGGTTGTACGAAGAGGCTATTCAACTATTCCAAGAAGGGTTAAGGTATGGTAGGAATTATTCTCAGCTCTATGCGTATCTATCTTGGACCTACCTTATGAAGGGTTGGGTCAAGGATGCAGAGGATACCATAACTGAATCGTTAAAGGTAAACCCTTCGCACCCACTCAGTTATTATGTCCTTGGACTCATATATGAAAGAAGAGGATGGTATAATGAGGCAATCAGTACATATAGAAAACTATTAGAAATAAACAATGCGTTTTATAGTGCCTTTAGTAATTTGAGGTCCATATATAGAAATACTGGTAATTATAATGAAGCTATTCTGATGACAAAAGAGAGATTGGAGAGAGAACCTCATAATATCAATCTCTACTTAGACCTTGTAGACCTATATATGAGGTCTAAGATGTTTAGTGAAGCTATTACACTGTTAGAGAATACTATCGAGATATCCCCCTATCATCCTGATATATATGAGTATATTGGGAATCTCTATTATGAGTTAGGACAGAGAGAAAAGGCTTTTCTATATTGGGAAAAAGCCTTAGAGATAGAACCGGGCAACATATCTCTTAAGGATTATTTAAGCTTTCTTAAAGAGGAGACTTATACGCTTGCGGATGTATCTAAGCTCATTACTAATACCCCTACTCAGAAGGACTATCCGGATGCATCAGCTATAATAATTCTCGATAGTGCGGAAAGGATTATAAAGCCAGATGGAACATCTTCCCTAACTTATCACAAGGTAATCAAAATACTAAACGAGAGGGGAAGAGAGACTTACGGAGAGGTATATATACCTTACAGTCTCTTCGGCGAGAGGGTAAAGATTCTGAAAGCTAGGACGATAAAGCCCGACGGAACAGAGGTAGAAGCTACCGCTATACATGATGTTTCTCTGGCTGAAGGTTATCATCTATACTCGGACGCTATGGCTAAGGTTATATCTATGCCATCACTTGAGAATAATGCAATCATAGAGTATGCGTATACTATAGACGACCTTGGAAGAGGACCGTTAGGAAAGCATTTTCAAGATGAATTCCTCTTTCAGGACTTTGATCCAATGATGATCTCTAGATATACCTTAGTAGTTCCTAAGGGGACGAAGTTTTACTACAAAATGTATAATGGAGAACTAGAACCTGAGGTTGAAGAGAAGGGTAATACTGTGGTATATACCTGGGAGATGAGGAATACACCACAGATTATTCAGGAAAATTATATGCCTCCTTTGGCTGATGTAGCTCCCAGATTAGAGATAACTACATTTAAGGATTGGCAGGAGGTTGCCAGTTGGTACTATGATATAGCCAATCCTAGGACAAAGCCTGACGATGCTATAAAGGCTAAGGTGATTGAGCTCACTAAGGATAAAGAGACTCTTGAAGATAAGGCTAAAGCAATATATTACTTTGTGGCAAATGATATCAGATATGTTGGTTTAGAGTATGGTATAAGAGGTCTTATGCCACATCAGGCTAGCGAGGTATTCAAGTATAAATATGGAGATTGTAAAGATAAGGCAACATTATTGATCTCGATGTATAGAGAGTTAGGTATACCTGCCTACTATGTTTTAGTAAGAACTAGGTATAGGGGTGCTTTACCTTTAGATTCTCCTGGATTTCAATTTGACCATGCGATATGCGCTATAAAGCTTAACGACAAGCTTTATTTCCTCGATGGAACCGCTGAAGATACACGTTTTGGTTACATTCCTTCTATGGATCAGGGAACGAAGGCTTTACTGATAGATGAAGGGAAACCGATACTTGTAGATATTCCTATAGATAAACCTGAAGATAATGACAAGACTAGAAATATAGAGATTGTTCTCTCTAAAGATGGAAGTATCAAGGGTAAAGCTTATGTTACCTTTAAAGGATACTATGATACATACATTAGAAGTGTATGGAAGAGCGCTTCTGATAGAGAAATAAGAGAAGATTTAGAGTGGTCGTTAAGGTCACTCGTTCCAAATGCAACCCTTGAGGGTTATGAACTTTCCAATCTTAGAGATTTAAGCGCAGATGTATGGGAGAGATACACATTTAATGCCCCAGGATATGCACAGGTAGTCAGAGATACAATCTCCTTCTTGCCTTCAATTATGGAGAGGATAGAGACAAGTGAATCTGTGGCAAAAAAGGAAAGAAAATACCCGATAAATTATTGGTCTCCATATACCAATAGAGATATAGTAACATACAAGCTTCCAGAAGGTTCCAAGATTGTATATTTACCTGAGGATTTAGTGTTAGATAAGCCTTTTGCATACTATAGTATGAGGTTTTCTGTTAGTGGAAATATATTGAAGGTAGAAAGAGTCTTTCAGATTAGGAGTATACTTATTACACCCGATGACTATCCTGCGTATAGGTCATTTATAGAGAGTATAGTAGCTAAAGACAGGGAAAAGGTGGTTATAGGATTTTAAGGAGAGAGGTTAGTTATGTTTAAACTTTTAGAAAAGATTATAGGTAAAAGCTCTGATAGGGAACTAAGAAGATACTGGCGTGTAGTAGAGGAGATAAATAGACTTGAACCAGAGATATCTAAGCTTTCTGACGAAGAGTTAGCGAAGAAGACCTTAGAGTTTAAAGAAAAACTGAAGCAAGGAGCCACTTTAGATGACATAATAGTTCCAGCATTTGCAGTAGTAAGAGAGGTGGCTAAAAGGAAGGTTAATATGAGACCCTTTGATGTCCAGCTGATAGGAGCCATTGTGCTTCATGAAGGAAAAATAGCTGAGATGAAGACGGGAGAGGGAAAAACTCTTGTTGCTACTATGCCTGCCTATCTAAATGCATTGACAGGAGAGGGTGTACACATAGTCACAGTAAATGATTATCTAGCCAAGAGGGATAGGTATTGGATGGGACCTATCTATGAATCTCTTGGCCTTACTGTTGGACTCTTACAGCATGATTCTACACCTAATGAGAGACGAATGGCCTATAATGCAGATATTACTTACGGAACTAATACTGAGTTTGGATTTGACTATCTTAGAGACAATATGGCTTTGAGTGCAGATGAACTGGTCCAGAGGGATTTTAATTATGCAATAGTAGACGAGGTTGATAGTATTCTTATAGATGAAGCTAGGACTCCACTCATCATTTCTGGCGTAGCAGAAAAACCTACCCGTTTATACTATCAGTTTGCACATATTGCTAGAAACTTAATAAGGGATGTTGATTATACGGTAGATGAAAAGCTTAAGAGTGTCAGCTTGACTGATTCAGGCGCTAGAAAGGTGGAAAAGATCTTAGGCATAGAGAATATATACGCTGTCAGTGATGTCGATTATCTTTCCTATCTTATAGCAGCCCTTAAGGCTAAGGAGCTTTTCAAGAAGGATGTAGATTACATAGTTAAAGATGGGGAAGTTATTATAGTGGATGAATTTACCGGTAGGCTTATGTATGGTAGAAGATACAGTGATGGTATCCATCAGGCTATAGAAGCTAAAGAGGGACTTAAGATAAGACAGGAAGCACAGACACTGGCAACTATAACATTACAGAATTACTTTAGAATGTATAAAAAGTTAGCAGGTATGACTGGAACTGCAGCTACAGAAGCAGATGAGTTTCTAAAGATATATGGGCTAGAGGTTGTAGTAATACCTACACATAAGCCGATGATACGTATAGACTATCCAGACGCAGTATATAAGACGGAGAGAGCTAAGTTTAAGGCCATAGTAAATGAGATTGTAGAGTTATACAAGATAGGAAGACCTGTGCTTGTGGGAACACGTTCTATAGAAAAGTCGGAGCTTCTTAGCTCTATGCTTAAGAAACTAGGTATACCTCATCAAGTTTTGAATGCGAAATACCATGAAAAAGAGGCAGAGATAATAGCTAAAGCAGGACAGAAAGGTAGTGTTACTATAGCCACAAATATGGCTGGTAGAGGTGTTGATATAGTCCTTGGAGAAGGGGTAGCAGAGCTTGGTGGATTACATATTATAGGTACAGAGAGGCATGAGTCTAGGAGGATAGACAATCAGCTCCGTGGTAGGGCTGGAAGACAGGGAGATCCAGGTTCCTCTAGATTCTATGTGTCTTTAGAGGATGAGTTGATGAGATTGTTTGGCTCAGAAAGGATAAAAGGCGTTATGGATAAACTTGGTGTAGATGAGGACCAGCCTATAGAACACCCTATTATTTCTAAGGCTATAGAAAGTGCACAGAAAAAGGTAGAGTCTTATCACTTTGACATAAGAAAACACCTCTTAGAGTATGATGATGTAATGGAGACACAGCGTAGGGTGATATACCAGGAGCGTAAGAAGATACTTACTAAGGATAACTTGAAAGAGTCTGTCCTCTCTGTAATGAATGATTATCTTCTAGAAATAGCAGAGACTTATATACCAAAGAATAGAAGAGATATGTGGGATTTAGAGGGATTTGCCAGTGAGGTGAAAAATACCTTTAATATAACTTTAGATGTAGAGTCTATAAAGGAATCATCCTATGATGAGATAATCTCTCTATGTAGAGATAAGATAAACAGCCGATACGAAGAGAAGGAAAGAGAGATAGGGTCTGAGTTATTAAGGCAGGCAGAAAAGTTTATTATGCTTAGGGTAGTTGACACCCACTGGATAGAACATCTAGAAAATATGGATTTCCTAAAAGAAGGGATGGTGCTGAGGGCTTATGGACAGAGAGATCCTCTGATAGAGTATAAAAAGGAGGCTTATGAGATATTTCAGGATATGCTCTCTAGTATTAGGAGAGATATCTCTAGATTTCTTATGAGATTGGAGCTTAAACCGGAAAGGATGGAGCATAAACCTGTAGCGGTTGTTTCTCGGACCTCTAGTGATAGTGTAAAGAAACCAATAAAGACAAAAAAGATAGGTAGAAACGACCCTTGTCCTTGTGGAAGTGGGAAGAAGTATAAATACTGTTGTGGAAGGGATGAATAATGAAAAAGGAGATCGCTGAGCTAGAAAAGAGATTCTTAGAATTGGGTGGTTATCTTTGACAGACAGAGTACTAGATTGTCTAATCTAGAAGAAGAGGTTCAGAAAGAGGATTTTTGGAATAATCCACAGGAAGCTCAGAAGATTCTGTCCGAATTGAGTAAACTAAAAAAACTTGTAGAGAAAGGTAGAAGGGTTTCAGAATTATTAGAATCCCTAAAAGAGTTCTCTGATCTATTGGGAGAGGATGAGACTTTAGAGGAGGAATTGAGGTTAGAGCTAGAAAATGCCAAAAAACTTCTAGAGGAACTGGAACTCCAGACCCTTTTTACAGATGAGTATGATAGTTATAATGCTGTTGTTACCATTCATGCTGGAGCAGGAGGAGTTGATGCCCAGGATTGGGCTGAAATGCTTTTAAGGATGTATACAAGATGGGCAGAGAGGAATGGATTTAAATTGGAAATAGTAGAAACCTCTTTTGGGGAAGAGGCGGGTATAAAGAGTGTTACCTTTATAGTTAAAGGGGATTTTGCATATGGATTATTAAAAGCAGAAAGAGGTGTCCACAGATTGGTAAGAATATCCCCATTTGATGCTGCTCATAGGAGGCATACCTCTTTTGCCCTAGTGGATGTTATTCCTGATATAGGCAATGAGGTAGAGATAGAGATAAAACCTGAGGACTTAAAGATAGATACATTTAGGGCTAGTGGACCTGGTGGCCAGTATGTAAATAAGACCGAATCCGCAGTAAGAATTACTCATATACCAACTGGTATCGTTGTTGAATGTCAGAGTGAGAGGTCTCAACATCAGAATAGAGAGACTGCGATGAGAATCCTTAAGGCACGCCTCTTTGCCTTAGAGAAGGAGAAGAGAGAGAAGGAGTTACAGGCTATTAAAGGAGAGAGAAAGGATATAGCTTGGGGTAATCAGATAAGGTCTTATGTCTTGCATCCTTATACCCTAGTTAAAGACCATAGAACTGGGGTAGAGATTGGTAATATCCAGGCGGTATTGGATGGAGATATTGATATCTTTATCTCTTCTTACCTTAAGAATACTGTGCTTAAGATAAACGGGTGATGAATAGGCTTTTAAGTTTAGCTCTATTAACTATATTTATCTTAACTTTTTTGTTTTCATTCTTTATATATCCCCCCTTGCCATATAGAGGCACCGAGACAGTAATCATAAAGCCTGGTATGAATGCTAGAGATATTGCTATTATTCTAAAAGAGAAAGGACTTATATCCTCTGTAGAGTTATTTCTCTATACCCTTAAGCTAAAGGGAGATAATGGTGGAAGATTTATCCCTGGTACCTTTGATATTCCTAGAGGACTCAGAGTAGACCAGTTACTTGAATTTATCTTTAAGGCTAAACCTAAAACTGTTTGGGTAACTATCCCTGAGGGGTTTAATTCTAGAGAGATAGCAGAGAGGCTTTCTGCTAGTGGGGTTATTTCTAAAGAGGAATTCTTAACCGCCTTAAACAGAAATATTAAAGGAGACTATCCTTCTTTTATACAGCCACCTTATGAAGGCTTTTTATTTCCAGATACCTATGAGTTTTTCTTAAACAGCCCACCTGAGTTAGTTATAAGAAAATTTCTAGATAGGTTTGTAGAAGTATTACCAGCTGATTTTGAGGAAAAAGCCAAGCGGTTAGGCCTCACACCTAGAGAAGCTATAGTACTTGCATCTCTTATAGAAAAAGAGGCGAAGCTAGATAGTGAAAGACCTATAATAGCCCAGGTTTTATTAAAGAGACTCAAAATTGGTATGAGGCTACAATGTGATGCCACGGTCCAGTATGCCTTGGGTAAAACCAAACCTGTTTTAAGTTATAAAGACCTTGAGATTGATTCACCCTATAATACTTACCTACATTATGGGCTTCCTCCAGGACCCATATGTAATCCTGGGCTTTCCTCTATAGTATCAGCAATAAATCCTGCTAATACAGATTACCTCTTCTACTTTACCAAGGGGGATGGGGTTCATATATTTTCTAGGACGTATGAAGAACATCTAGCAGGGCAGAGATGAAGAGGGTAATAATAGTTCTTTTTTGGGTTTTTATAGTAATACTTTCCTTTCAAAAGTATCTTAATGCTGGGGGACTTTTGGAGAAGCTTTCCTATGCAGAAAGTAAACTCCATAATATGAGGGTAGAATGGTCAAAGGGTTGGGACTTAACAGAGGTAGAAGGTTTTATAAATAGAGCTAGAAGTGAACTTAAAGTTGGGAGAATTAGCAAAGCAGAAGCTTATATAGATATGGCTATTCGTATAATGCAGGCAGTGGAAAGTAAGTATAATTCCTACCCTTCTTTAAAAGTAAAGAATGAACCTTTGGCGCTGAGCAATCTTGAACTGGCTAAACTAATAGCAGTTAGGACTATAAAGAATGGAATTGTAGGTTATTCTTGGGGGCAGACTGTAGCAATGAAAGGACTACTTGCTACTGGCAATTGGGGATATGTAAAGGCTTTAGTAGATAGATATGTAGAAAAAGATATAAAACCGAAGAACGTAAATGAATGTGCTATAGGGGATATTCTTCTGACCCTGTATGATATGTTTAAAGAAGAAAAGTATTTGAAGAAGGCTAAAGAGCTTGGAGATTTTATACTATCTTACAAAGACAAACTCCCTTCCGGAGGTATAGTGCATGAGCCAGGGACTAGACAACTATGGATTGATACAGTTTATATGATATGTCCATTTATGGTTAGATTGAGAGAGCCTTATAGGGAAGAGGGTCTAAGACAGCTGTATATCCACATAAGATATCTGATGAATCCAAATGTTTTTCTCTTTCATCATGCTTGGGATGAGAGTACACTTTCGCTGACACAGCACTACTGGGCAAGGGGAAATGGATGGATGTTAGCCACACTAGTAGAGATATTTCCATATGTAGAGGAAGAAGATAGAAATTATATGGAGCCTATTATAAAAAGTATGGCTAGTATTCTGAGTAAACTTCAAGATAAATCAGGCTTGTGGCATACACTTATAAATATGAGAGATACATATCTAGAAACATCTGGTAGTGCCCTTTTAGGATATGGTATACATAGGGCTATTCAACTGGGAATATTAGACAAAGGCTATATGGATGTTGTAAACAAAACCCTTAAAGGGATAAGAGCTAGAATTAGTGAAGAAGGAGATGTATTAGGGGTATCTGAAGGGACAGGTCCTGGGGACTATATATACTATGCAAGAAGAAAGTTAGGAGTCTTCTTACATGGACAGGGAACAGTACTTCTTTTTCTAGGAGGTTTTAATAATGAATAGGTATGATGTGTCCTTTGTAATTCCTCTAAAGAATGAGGTAGAGACTATCGAGGCTTTATACAGAGGGATAGTGGAGAATACTGCTCCCTTGGGATTATCATTTGAAATAATCTTTATAGATGATGGTAGCACTGATGGGTCTTTTGATGTAATAAAAAGACTAAGTAGAGAGGATAATAGAGTAAAGGGGATAAGGTTTAGAAGAAACTTTGGTAAATCTAGTGCTCTTTCTGCCGGTTTTAAATTGGCTAAAGGTAACATAGTCATTACAATGGATGCAGACTTACAGGATGACCCTGTAGAGATACCGAGATTCATAGAGATGATTAATAAAGGTTATGATGTGGTTTCTGGGTGGAAGAAGATACGTCATGACCCTCCTAGTAAGACTTTACCTTCTAGAGTCTTTAATAAGCTTACATCATGGGCTACTGGTGTAGATATTCATGACTTTAATTGTGGTTTTAAAGCTTATAGAAATGAGGTGGTAAAATCTCTAGATATCTACGGTGAACTTCACCGTTATATACCTGCATTAGCCCATAGCAAGGGTTTTACGGTAGGGGAGATTATTGTAACTCATCATCCTAGAAAGTTTGGAGCCTCTAAGTATGGCTGGGAGAGACTCTTTAAAGGTTTCTTGGACCTTTTCACTGTTGTATTTCTTACACGATTTATAAAGAGACCTATGCATGTGTTTGGTTCAGCAGGGGTACTATTATTTCTTATCGGCTTTGTTATAAACTTGTACCTAGTATTTTATAAGTTTATAACCGGTGCTCTTATAGGCAATAGGCCACTTCTTACCCTTGGAGTTCTATGTATGATCTTGGGAATTCAATCTCTCTCTATAGGACTACTAGGAGAGATGATTAACAATCTAACCCATGGACAGAAGGAAGAGTACTATATAGTAGAGGAGGTGGGTATTGAAGAGTAGTATATACCTAGATACCATCTTGAAAGAGATACCGAGGTTGCTAGGTTTACTAGACAAGAATCCCAATAGTCCAACCTTTGGTTCCTTTGATAGACAGTTTTGGCACTACAATGTGGTTGATTTCTCCTCTGCTAGATACCAAGAGGCTGTTCTTACTTTGGCTCTACTTTATAAGTATAATCTCCCAGATAATATATATTACAAAAATGAAAATATCCTTAACTGGATAGATGGTGCCTTGAGGTTTTGGCTCAAGATACAGAATAAGGACGGTTCTTTTAATGAGTGGTATCCAAATGAGCATAGTTTTGTTGCTACCGCCTTTACTACTTATGCAGTTTCTGAGGCATTATTGATACTCGGTAAAGAGATTCCATCCTATAATGAAGTTGTGTTTGGTCTTAAAAAGGCTTCCGATTGGTTACTTTCATATACAGACTTTACCGCCTGCAACCAAGTAGCAGGCTCTATTTCAGCACTTTATAACGTCTATCTTCTTACCAATGATATAAAGTATAGAGACGGGGCTATCAAGAAGTTGAAACAATTAAAAGAAATGCAGGATGAAGAAGGTTGGTTTCCTGAATATGGAGGACCAGATATAGGGTATCTATCTCTGGCTATAGATTATCTCTGTAAGTATTATCGTAGATCAGAGGACTTAGATGCTAAAGATATGATAGATAGAGCACTGGCATTTCTTGTTTATTTTGTTCATCCAGATGGAACCTTCGGTGGAGAGTATGGGTCTCGCAATACGAAATATATAATCCCCTCTGGGATAGAGTATTCAAGTCATTGGAGTGAAAACGCAAGAAAGATAGCTTTTGTCTTAAGAAATTCTTTAGAGAAAAGAGAGTCTATAGGTCCGTATAATTTGGATGATAGATACCTCTCATATATAGGATATACGTATCTACAGGCACATATGGATATCTATGAGGGAGATCTAGCTACTCCTATCTATGAAGGTGAGTTTAGTAGATTCTTTAGAAATTCAGGACTATTCGTTATAAACAATAAGAACTTTTACCTCGTCTCTAATCTAAAAAAGGGAGGAGTATTCAGGATAACTTTTAAGAATAAAGGCTTCTCTATTACTGATAGTGGTGTTATTGCGAAGATTGGAGATGACTTCTATTCTAGTGGGTGGCTTAGGCAGGATGAAACGTTCAACGTAAGAGATAATAGGATATCAGTTAGGACCAATATGTTAAAGCTTTCTTATAGGGTTATGGGTTCTAGAGAGCTTCTATTTTCTAGGTTATTTCAGCTTACGCTAGGACGTTTTACAGGTCTGAGCCTTAAGGTGAAGGACCTACTTAGAAAGATGCTTATAACATATAAGACCAAGAGTGATATCTTTGTTGATAGGTTTATAGAGGTATCTGATGATTTTATTACTGTAGAGGATAAGATTATTTCTCCTAAAGAGATAGAGAAACTTACTGTGGGGATTGAGAATCCGTATATCTATATCCCATCTTCTAGGTATTTTCAGATACAGGACCTATATATATCTCCTAATATAGTAGACTTGAGAACAGATAAGATAAGGATGGTAAGAAGATACGATGTTAATGGAAAAGAGGAACTTACTATTAAATCTAGTTAAAGTCTTAGTTACAGTATACATAATCTACTTCCTCCTTAAGAAGACACCACTAGAATCTATCATAAATTCCTTCGCTAGAATCAGACTCTTATTCTTTGGCATAGCCTTTCTTATTGGTTTATTATTTACACTCCTTAAGATATACAAATGGCACCTTTTAGTCAAAGATTTAGACCCAAGTATTTCTATCTCGTCCTCTATAGATGGTTATCTCTCTGGAATGGCTCTAGGGGTAGTAACTCCGGGTAGGGTAGGGGAAGTCGGTCGTATAGTAGGGATTCCGAGTGATAAAAAGTTTGCAGGCTTAGGTCTAGTTTTATGGGATAAAGTTTTCGATCTATTAGTGGTAGTTCTCCTTTCTCTATGGGGAATTTGGTATTTTTTAGGTCATTATATATTGGTGATAGTAGCTCTAGTCCTTATAGGGATTCTATTTCTTGTCATTCAACCAAAATATTTAGAGATACTTCTTAAATTTCCGATAGTTAAAAGATATTCACAGCTTCTAGAAGGTCTTAGACATCTAAAGATGAAGACTATTCTCATCTGTTTATCTCTTACGCTAGTTAGCTATAACCTTGTTCTTTTTGAAGCCTTATTTTTGCTTAGAGCTTTTGGTTATGGATTTAATCTAGGTATTTTTATAGCATATCCCTTAGTTATGCTTGCTAATCTTATCCCTATAACAGTAGGAGGATTAGGGGTAAGAGAAGGATTTTCGATTTTACTTTTAAGTAGGTTTGGGATACTAGATACCGTTGCATTTAATTTGGCATTTTTGATATTTCTGATTAATACCGCTTTGCCTGCTGTATGGGGATTGTTCCCTATAAATAGGAGTTTAATAAATAATAAACTGATTCTGATATTTATAACGGCCCTAGGTGGATTTGTAAGGTTTTATAATATAGGCTCAAGGAGTCTCTGGCTTGATGAGGCTATCACGGTAAACCTTGCTTGGAGTAGTATAAAGGATATAATCTTAAACAGGGCTTCTACAGGGATACATCCTCCACTATATTTTATACTTATCCGTATCTGGATATTGATATTTGGGGACTCTGAGATGGCTCTAAGGTCTTTTTCTGCTATCTTTAGCACAATAAGTATACCTATTATATACCTCTTTACTAGTAGGGTCTTTGATCCGGCAATCGCAGTGATCTCTTCACTCCTCTTTGCCCTTTCCCCATTTCAGCTTTATTATTCGCAAGAGGCTAGGATGTATCCCCTACTTACATTTCTCTTTATACTTTCTCTATATCTACTTTACAGATGGAGTATCGGCGAATGTAAATCTGAAAAGAGAACACTTTTAGGCATAATTTTTATAAATGTTATATCCCTATACACCCATATCTATACCGTATTTCTTATACTCCTACAGAATCTATACATATTTTGGGTCAAATTCAAAGAGAGAAAAGTATTGAAGAGATGGATATTGTATCAAATTATTATAGCAGTAGCCTTTTTACCATGGATATATGTGATAATAGAGAATAGAACTCCCGAGGTCTACCAAGGAAAGCAGAACCTTTCTCTAGAGGTTATAAAAAACTCCTTCTTAGAGATAAATTTAGGTTATGCCCGTAGTATATTTTCTAGAGGGAATTTGCCAAACTATCTTTTCCTTTTCTTTTTAACTCTATTCTTATTTGGATTGCTTCCGCCCTATAGAGAAAAGAAAGGATTTGCCCTAGTATGTCTATACATATCTATTCCTTTCTTGCTATTGGTCTTATTCTCATTAGAAAAGAGTTTCTTTAGTGCTAGATATCTCTCCCCGTTTATAGTAGGATACTTTATCCTATTAGCAAGGGGAATTAGAAGACTCAAGCTTTACCCTATAGTTATCTTAGCATTACTTGTCGTATTGGGAGTAGATACTCTGGCTATCTATAACTATAACAATAGGTTTGATTTTATATCACGTCCATGGCGAAAATTGGTAGATTATATACATTCCAATGCGCTAGATGGTGATGTGGTCTTGATAACTGCGCCCCAGATGTATAGACCATTTATTTACTATGATAGAGGTAGATTACCATATGTTATTATTGACGGTTTTGGTAATGTCCCTGTTGATATTTATAGGGGAACCTATTCTTATAAGAGGGTATGGTTTATAATGGCTGGTGAGGATAGTTCTGACCCGAATGGGAAGATTAAAAATTGGCTAGATAGTAACTATAAAAGGATTGATGGTATAGAGTTTTATAGACTTAAGACCTATCTTTATGAGATTCCCCAAGAATTCAACAGTGTTAATGTTATATTCTCTAACCCAAGTAGTGATTATATAGAGTATACCGTTGAGATTAGATATCCAAAAGGAGAATTAAGAGATGTTTTGGAGACCTTTGATAGATTAGGATTAAAAGGAACCTTCTTTTTTACTGCAGAAGCTATAGTTCCTCATAAAGATATAGTAAAAGAGATGATAACTAAGGGATACCAGATAGGTCTATTAGGGGAGTATTATATAGACTATACTACTTATCCTAAAGAGTATATGGTCTCTAGCTTGAAAAGGGCAGAAGAGATCCTTGAAGATATAATAGAAAAAGAGGTAAGAATATTTAGACCACCACAGAGCAGGTTTAATAAAGAACTCTTAACTGTCATTTACGAGCTTGGTTATACAATAAAATTCTGGGACGTAGATATCAGACGTTGGAACCACTATGATACTGATTTTGCTTTAAGAAAATTACAGCCTTTTCTCTCTCCAGGTAGGGTAGTTAACCTAGGAATATGGGATAATTTCTCAAAGTCTATACTTCAAAGCTATTCGATGGATGCTAGTATCTCCTCTAGTTCTTCTCTATCGAAGTGATACCTACTACCACAAAAGACACAAGTCACCTCTGTAGAGCCTTCTTCTATTATAGAGGAGAGCTCCTCTTTCCCTAGAAGTATTAACGTAGTCTTAGCCCTTTCTCTAGAGCAAGGGCAATGGTATCGGATACCCCTTCTTTCTAGTATTATATATGGTATATCCTTAAAAATGACTTTCAATATTGATTCTACAGACTTAAATTCCCTTATTAGTTCACTTAATGGTGGAAGGTTTTCTAGCCTATGCTCTAATATCTCTACTTTTTCTAATGCGGTTCCTGGTAATATACGACCGATCATTCCTCCTGAAGCTTCAACTCTTCCATTTGGCCCTATATACGCTCCAGCTGCTACTACCGAAGGCGTTTGCTCAGATGTATAGAAGTAATGGGCTAAGTCTGTTGCTATACCACCCTTTATAAGAGGAGTTATGCCTATATATGGACTCCCAAATCCTAGGTCTTTTACTACGTATAGATATCCTGATTTTCCTATCCCACTTTCTACATCGATATTACCTATCTCATTTGGCGGTAGTTCTATATGTGGATTCTTTATATATCCTCTCACATTTCCATTTGCATCAGATTGAACAAATAGACCCTTTAATGGTCCATTAGATATGATTTGAAGGCTTACTGTTTGCCTACCTTCTAGGTCTGTTCCCATTATACCAACAAGACTTAATGCCCTTCCTAATGCAGCAGTAGCTAACCTACTGGTCCCATGAACTTCTCTAGCTCTCTCTACCAGTCTTGTGGTTATTGCTATACTTACTGTAAATGATAAATCATCTGATGCTGCCTTTACTAGATAATCTTCCATATTTCTCTATCTTACCTCTAGAGTATCTCTTATCTTATTGACAATTTCTACAAATACGTTTGAAGACTTCATCCTGCTATAGAAGTAGATATAAGGTCTCCCCTCGTCAGAAGACATTGCAATGTTAGGTTCTATTGGGATCTTACCTAAGAAGGGTACATTCATCTCCCGAGCGGTTCGTTCTCCTCCGCCAGATTTAAATATCTCAGTGATCGTTCCACAATTTGGGCAGATAAATCCGCTCATATTTTCTACTATCCCTAAGATTGGTATATTTAAAGCCCTAGCGAAGTTTATAGCTTTTCTTGAATCTAGAAGCGAGACTTCTTGTGGGGTGGTGACTATTACTGCTCCATCTAAACCCTTAAATAGCTGTATTACAGATAAGGGTTCGTCTCCAGTTCCAGGTGGAGAATCTATAATTAGGTAGTCAAGATTACCCCATTCTGTCTGTTCTATGAATTGCCTAATTAGGTTTGTTTTTAATGGACCTCTCCATATTATTGGGTCATCCTGCTTCGGTAAAAGAAAACCTATGGATATAACCTTTAGACTTTCCCCATAGTTTATGGGGATAATCTTACCGTCCTTACTTTGAACCTTAGCATTATCTATTCCTAACATCTTTGGAATATTAGGACCATGTATATCTATGTCCATTAGTCCTACATCTAAACCATTTAAAGCTAATCCAACCGCTATATTTACCGCTACAGTGCTTTTCCCTACGCCACCTTTTCCACTGAGTACTATGACCTTATGTTTTATGTTTTCGTTCATTAAAATCCTCCGTTCTGACCTATCTTTAGGTATTCACTAGACTATTATAACATAAATAAGTTCAAGCTTACCCCTATTGAAATTTTGGCGTATAAGTAGTACTATAAGATAAAGTGGTTTAAAGTGGAGAGAAGTGGGGGATGACATTTTCAGGAGAAGTAAGACATACTTTAGATGAAAAAGGGAGGATTGTAATACCTTCTAGATACAGACCTCCATTGAAGGATGGCCTCTATATAACCAGAGGTTTTGATAATGCCCTTTTCATTTTCTCTTTGGCAGAGTGGAACAGGATAGACGAGAAGCTGAGAGGTTTACCTTTAACAAATCCCAATGTCCTTAAGTTTATGAGATTTTGGTATTCAGGTGCGGTTCAAGAGGAACTAGATGCACAGGGTAGACTTCTTATACCTAAGAATCTTAGAGAATATGCAAAGATAGAAAAGGAAGTAGTGATTATTGGGGTATCTAATAGATTAGAAGTTTGGAGTGCAGAGTTATGGGATGAATATTTTGGTGACCCAAGAGAATTTTATAAGAGTATGGGAGATACTATAAATGCTATTGGAATCTAAGCTCCTCCATAAACCAGTAATGGTGGAAGAAGTAATAAAACTGATGGATGTAAAGCCAGGCGGTTTCTATCTAGATTGTACTTTAGGTGGTGGGGGACATAGTTTAGCTATTTTAGAGCATAGTAGTCCTGATGGATATCTGGTAGGTATAGATAGAGACCCTATAGCTATAGCCAAAGCAGAAGAGGTCCTTTCACAGTATAAAGGGAGATTTACCCTTATCCTAGGAAACTTTGCCTACCTTTCAGAGCTTATCTCTAAGACAGGTATAGATAGATTTGATGGGATCCTTTTTGATCTAGGATTATCTTCCATACAACTAGAAGACCCAGAGAGGGGGTTTAGTTTTAACAGAGATGGGCCACTAGATATGAGGATGGACCCCAATATCCCTTTGACAGCCCATCAGATTGTTAATACCTTTTCTTTAGATAAGTTAGAGGGTATCTTTAGAGACCTTGGGGAAGAATCTTTTGCCCATAAGATAGCAAAGGCTATTGTAGAGTATAGAAAGAAGAAGGAGATATCTTCAACTAAGGAATTGGCAGAGATAATCAGTTCTATAGTCAAACGAAGAGGTAGGATACATCCTGCCACTAAGGCATTTATGGCTCTAAGGATATTTATAAACAGTGAGTTAGAGAATCTAAAGAAAGCCCTCACTCAAGCCTTATCTCTTTTAAAGCCAAAGGGAAGACTCTGTGTCATCTCCTACCACTCTTTAGAGGATAGGATTGTAAAGAACTTCTTTAGAGAAAGTGGAGAGCGAATTATTACTGCATCTGTTATAAAGCCAAGTAGAGAAGAGATTTTAAATAATAGAAGAGCTAGAAGCGCTAAACTTAGGGGGTTGGAGAAGTTATGAGTAGAGTTTTGGCTAGAAAAAGTTTATACGTAGAGGCGCCATTAGAGGTTACCCAGGAACATCTGTCTACGGTTCCCCAAAGGGCTGTATATACCTGGGTGAGATTATTTTTTATTTCAGCCTTACTTACTAGTATTCTTGCTTTAAGTCTATTACAGGTAGGACTTTATGTTAAACTTCTGCATTACAGAGAGGAAATAAGGTCTTTAGAAGAAGCGATAGATAATCTTTCTATTAAGAACGAAGCACTGAGGCTAGAAGCTGAGAGACTAGCCTCTCCTTCTCGACTTAAGGAGGAGGGAAAGAGATTAAACCTACAGCCTAGTGAAAGGGTAATTATCTTACCTGTAGATTAGCATTGAAGACTAATAGGGTAAAGGTTTTAGTTGGAATTTTTATAGGGTTCTTTATTGTAGAAGGTTTATGCTTATTCTATTGGCATATAATCTGGGGGTATCAGAGGTTTAAATGCCCTGCTGAGGAATCTAACGTAGAGAGGGGAAAGATATATGATAGATATGGTAAGGTTATAGCTATGAATGAGCTAAAGTATTCCGTGTTTGCAGACCCCTATATGATAGATGACCCTGTGATGTTAGGTAAGAAGATAGGAAACTTATTAAATAGGAATGCTGAAATATATATAGAAAGGTTAAAGAGGAACTTAAGATTTGTCTGGATAGAGAGAAAGTTGGATCTAGAGACTGCTAATAGGCTTTTATCTTTGAAAAGAGGTGCACTTTTTATTGAAGAGGAATACCAACGTCTATATCTAAATGACGATATGAAGGAAGTTATAGGTAATGTTGATGTGGATAATAATGGCTTAAGTGGTATAGAGTTAGCTCTAGATAGCAGGCTAAAAAGGGGAGAAGATATCTATCTTAGCATAGATAGTATCTTACAGGCAAAGATAAATAGTCTACTAGAAGATAGTCAGAAGACTCTTAAATTTAACAAAGGTATCGTTATTGTTATGTCTCCATGGACAGGAGAGGTCTTGGCACTGGTAAATTTCCCTCACATTAAGAATTTCGCTATTCAAGATATATTTGAGCCAGGCTCGACCTTTAAACCAATAGTAGCATCTATCGCTTTGGAGGAAAAGTGTGTTAGTGAGGATGAGAAGTTTAACTGTAAGCCACCCTTTGTGGTAAGAGGAGTCTCCATAAAGGATGCCCCTCATGAGGTAGAATCTTATGATATGACATTGGAAAAGATCATTGAGGTCTCTTCAAATATAGGGATGGCTCAAGTAGGAATGAAGATAGGAACAGACCTCTTCTATAGATACATTACTTCATTTAGGTTTGGCTCTCCTACTGGTATAGAGATAGCTGGCGAGACCTCAGGAATGCTTCCTATTAGAAAAGATATAATTTCTCTTACCCAGAATAGCTTTGGTCAAGGGATAGCTGTAAATGCCCTACAGTTAGTCTCTAGTTATGCACCCTTAGCAAACGGAGGATATATAGTAAAACCTACAATCCTTAAATCTTTATCTAGTACCAATTTCTTGAATCAGGTTATATCTTCTGAGACCTCCAAAAAGATTACCGAGATGCTGGTAAATGTTGTAGAGAATGGAACGGGGAAAAAAGCAAAGATAGAAGGGATAAAGATAGCAGGCAAAACTGGAACTGCTCAGAAGGTTGTAGATGGGTGTTATTCTATGGATAGACATATCGTTTCTTTTGTGGGGTATTTACCAGCCTACTCTCCTAGATATATAATCGGTGTGATATTGGATGAACCAAAGGTAAGCAAATGGGCTTCTGATACAGCAGCTCCGTTATTTAAAGAGATAGCCGAGATTTTATTGTATGACGAACAGTTAAAAGGAGAGAGACTATGAAGCTACTAAAGTTGCTAGAAAATGTGGAAGTAATAGATATAAGGGGTATAGAAAGACTAAACGAGGTAGAGATAGATGGTATTAGTAGCAATTCTAAGAATGTCAAAAAGAATTATATGTTTATAGCATTAAAAGGAGAAAAGTTCGATGGTCATTCCTTTATAGAAGAGGCATTAAGGAACGGGGCGATAGTAGCATTAGGGGAGGAAGATATAGTTGGAGACTTTCTCTATATAAGAGTTTCTAACAGTAAAAGGGCATATGCCTTTATAAGTAGTAATCTTTATGGGAATCCTTTTAGACATATAAAGACTGTTGGTGTTACTGGCACTAATGGTAAGACTACCACTGTAAATCTTATTGGTAAGATCTTGGAGGCTAGCGGGGAGAAGATTGGTGTAATAGGAACCTTGGGTGCTAGATTGGGTAGCGAAGTCTTATCGACTCAATTTACAACTCCTGAGCAGTTGCTCCTAGCTGAGCTGTATGGTAGGGCTAGGTTACTCGGTATAAAAAGAATTGTTATGGAGGTATCTTCCCATGCCTTGGCTCAGCATAGAGTAGATGCGGTTTATTTTGATGGAGGTATCTTTACCAATCTTACCCAGGATCATCTAGATTTTCATAGAGATATGGAGTCTTATTTTAATGCTAAAAGGCGTCTATTTGAAATGGTTTCAGAAGTAGAAACTGGTATTATGGTGATAAATGTGGATGACCCCTATGGTAAGAGATTAATTAAAGAATTCTGGGAAAAGTATCCTATTACTTATGGCATAAAGGAAGAGGCTATAATAACCGCTAGAAATATAGAAACCTCTGTAGATGGTTTGTCTTTTGACCTCATTGTAGAAGATAAACGTTTTAAAGTACAATCTAAGCTTTTGGGAGAGATAAATGTCTATAATATCCTTTCAGCTATAGGCTACTGCTATGGAGTAGGGGTTCCTATGGATATAGCCTTACAGGTTATTTGTGAGTTTAGACCTGTGAGGGGTAGACTAGAACGTATAGATTTGGGACAATCGTTTCAGGTTTTAATAGATTATGCCCATACCCCTGATGCCTTAGAGAGAATCCTTAAAGTAGCCAAGTCTTTAGGGAAGAGGGTTATAACTGTATTTGGATGCGGAGGGGATAGGGATAAGACCAAGAGACCTATTATGGGAGATATAGCAACTAGGCTATCCGATTTTGTTATTATTACCTCTGATAACCCTCGTAGTGAAGACCCTATAAGGATTATAGAGGATATAATTAGTGGAGTAAAGAGGAATAACTATATCATACAGGAGGATAGAAAAGAAGCTATCAATTATGCTGTTAATATGGCAGAGCCTGGAGATGTTGTAGTGATAGCTGGGAAAGGACACGAGACATATCAGATATTTAAAGATATAACTATTCACTTTGATGATAGAGAGGTAGCTATAGATGCTATTAAAAGGAGGATAAATGATAACCAGTAAAGGTTTGTTTACATTCTGCGTTTCCCTAATCATAGGCATAATCGGTTTTAAATTCTATTTCAAGTATTTTAAGTCGCTTCTTCCTAAACATGTGAGAGATTACGGACCTAAATCACATCTAGTTAAAGAGGGGACTCCAACTATGGGTGGTTTGGTCATAGCCCTAAGTGCTTTATTGACTTTATTACTCCTATATCCTACCAGAGAAGTAATAGCTCTCTTATCCCTAATGGGAGGTTATGCGATTATAGGTGGTATAGATGATTATGCAGGAATAAAACGAAAATCTTCACAGCCCTTAAAGGGTAGATATAAGTTTATAGCAGAGTGTGTTATTACCCTTTTTTGGCTCTGGATAGTTAGAAGGTATAATATTTTCAATTTAAAGGCGGATTTTCTTATATTCCGCCCAAACAACATCTTCTGGCTATATCTATTGGAGACAGTATTTATAGTAGGTATAGCAAACGGGGTAAACTTTACAGATGGGGTAGATGGTTTGGCTGGAACTATTATGGCTATCATACTATTTTTTATTATCTTGATCTTTAGAGATTTCAATGTGACTGCCTTTTCATTGGCTCTCCTTGGAGGCCTTTTAGTATTTCTCTTCTATAATGCCTATCCAGCTAAGCTTATTATGGGAGATGTAGGTTCTTTATCCCTTGGAGCTAGTATAGCTGGAATAGGATTGGCGATTGGTAGAGAATGGTTTATTATTGTATTGGGTGTTATATTTCTCCTTGAGAATCTCTCTGTAATGCTCCAAGTTTCCTATTTTAGGCTTACTGGGAAGAGGATATTTAAGATGAGCCCTCTTCATCACCATTTTGAGCTTTCAGGGTGGAGTGAGCCACAAGTTGTTACAAGATTCTCTCTATTAACCCTACTAGCTGGCATCATGGGGGTATTTATAAATGGATTTAAAGGGTAAGAGAATAACAGTAATAGGCTATGGGAAAACGGGTGAGGCTTGTGTTAGAGCCTTACTAAGATTGGGGGCAAGGGTAAAACTTTCAGAAAGAAAAAAGGATTTGAATGTCCCTAATGGGATAGAGGTAGAGCTAGGGAGACATACTGAGGAATTTATACTAGATTCGGATCTCATAATTGTAAGCCCAGGTGTAA
Organism: bacterium; assembly: GCA_014360335.1. Taxonomy (GTDB): domain Bacteria; phylum DUMJ01; class DUMJ01; order DUMJ01; family DUMJ01; genus DUMJ01. Next base: position 50,982 of record JACIXS010000055.1, read on the forward strand.
AGTGGAACGAGCCAATCTTAGAAAGGGCTAGAAGTAATGGTATAGAGGTTATAAGTGAGGTAGAGTTGGCTTATCGCCTTACCAATACCCCTATTATAGCTATTACTGGGACGAATGGTAAGACAACTACTACATCGCTAACTGCCCATATCTTATCTACCAAGAAGGATATAAAATTAGTGGGGAATATAGGGATTCCATTTATAGGAGAGGTCCTTGACTCTAAACCAGAGTATTTTGTCTTAGAGGTAAGTAGTTTCCAACTTCAAGGGACTACTTTCTTTAGACCAAAGATAGGGGTATTGCTTAATATTGCAAGTGACCATCTAAACTGGCATAATAGTATGGAAGAATATATAGAGGCTAAAAAGAAGTTATTTACTAATCAGGAAAAGGAGGATATATTAATTTACAATAGAGATGATAGTAACGTAGTGGAAGCTGTAAAGGATGCCAGAAGTAGAGGGATATCCTTTTCTCTTGAGGATAAAGATAAGAGTGAGATATATATAAAGGATAACAGTATAAGGTTTAATATGCCAGAATTCTCTAACCTTTCTATCCCGTTAGATAATATAAAGCTTATAGGTAGACATAATCTGGCTAATATAATGTGTGCTAGCATAGTAGGATTGTTATGTGGTATTCCTTTAGACGATTTGGTAAAAGCAATAGAGACCTTTACTCCTTATCCTCATACCTTAGAGAGGTTTCTTGACTATGCTGGTCTTACTTTTATAGATGATTCTAAGGCCACTAATCCCCATGCTACTATAAGTGCCTTAAGGAGTATTACTAGAGATAAGGTCCTTATCCTAGGAGGCCAGGATAAAGGTATGGATTTTACAGATTTGCTTAGCGAATTAAAACGGACAAATGTGAGACATATATGTCTTATAGGTGAGACTAGGGAGAAACTTAGAGAGCTCTTTGTCAAAAATGATATTAAGAATTTTTCTGTTCACAACTCTTTGGAAGAGGCTGTTTTAACTGCTATAGATAATGCAAAGAAGGGAGACTTTATTCTTTTTAGTCCTGCCTGTGCTAGCTTTGATATGTTTAGAAATTATGCAGAGAGAGGGGAGAGATTCAAAGAGATTGTCTATAGATGGAAAAGTAGTAAGGTTTAGTGCAGACATAGATTGGGTCCTTCTACTTAGCTCTGGACTTCTACTTATATTAGGTATAATTGCCCTCTACTCCATAGAGAGGATTCAGATAGCTACTATGGGATACTCGGACGTTTCTTTTAAGTCCCAGCTAGTCTATTCTATACTGGGAATTATAGCTGGCATAATAGCCTACAGGATGCGATTGAGGTTTCTCCGCATATATGCCCCATATTTTCTCTACCTTGCCTTCTTACTACTTATAGTAACATTCTTCTGGGGCTCTTCCTCTAGGGGTGGAGTTAGATGGCTACGTATAGGAGGGATCTCTATTCAGACCAGTGATATCGCTAGATTAGCCCTTATACTTTATATAAGCAACCTCTTTACAAAGGAATATATTGGTTGGAACCTTTCTACGTTTAAAGCCCTTATTATTATATGCGTCACTACCTGTATGGTCTTATTGCAACCTGACTATGGTAGTGCAATGATAACATTCTTGACCTCTCTACTGATAATGTTTTCTGCTGGAATGCCTTTACCTATGTTTTTATCAGTATTTATTAGCTCTGCATTTTTAGGTTATAAGCTTATATTTACTGCTCCTTACAGAGAAAGGAGATTTTTAGCCTTTTTAGACCCTTGGAAAGACCAATATGGAGACGGTTATCAGTATATACAAGCCTTACGGGCTTTTGCCAGAGGAGGACTTGTAGGGGTAGGCTTGGGTATGGGACAACAGAAACTAAATATATTACCGGAGATTCATACAGACCTTATTCTCGCCCATATAGGAGAGGAATTAGGTTTTGTTACTACTATTTTTGTAGTATTTTTATATTCCCTTATGTGTATAAGAATGTTTAGGATAGCGTTATACTGTCCCTTTAGATTTTCTAAACTAGTAGTATTGGGATTTGCCCTCAGTCTGACTATTCAGGCAATAATTAATATAGGTGGAGTGGTTAAGTTACTCCCACTAACTGGAGTTCCTCTCCCACTGCTTAGTTCTGGCGGTACTTCTAGGATTGTGTCTCTTTTTATGGTAGGTTATGCTTTAGGGGTATCTAGGTATAAGTCAGAGGTAGAAGGCGTATGAAGAACATACTTATTACAGCAGGAGGAAGCGGAGGTCACTTATACCCTGCTTTAGCGGTAGCTGAAGTTTTTAAGGAGAAGGGTTTTCAGGTTTATCTTTTAACTAGTAGAAAGAAGCCAGCTAACATTAGGTTTAACAGTGTAAGGCTTATTGAAGGTTACTCTATAGGATGGGATAGGAGCTTTAAAGGGATATTTAAGACATTTTGGGGTCTTCTCAAAGATTTTATCCTCTCCATTAAACTCTTATTAAGTTTGAAACCCTCATTTGTGTTAGGTATGGGGGGTTATACATCTATATCACCTATCCTTGGAGCTTTCATATTTGGTATACCTAGGGCAATCCATGAGCAGAATATACTTCCTGGTTTAGCCAATAGACTGTTAGCTCCATTTGTAAATAGGATATACACTTCTTTTCCAGATACCAACTTTAGATTTTACCAGAGAAAGGTTGTATATACCGGACTTCCCTTGAGAAGAGAGTTCTATAATATAAGTCCTTTCAAACATGATAAATTTACGGTTTTGGTTATGGGGGGAAGTCAGGGGGCAAAGGTAATAAACGATACTATTTTAGAGATAGTAGAGAAGAGGTTATTAGAGGATGTAAGGTTTATACATCTTACTGGAGTTAGAGAGTATGAGAGATTAAAGGATAGAATAGAAAGAGTTAATTTCCCAGATTATGAGATTTATAGTTACAAAGAGGATATATGGACTCTCTATGAAAGAGTAGACTTAGTTATATCTAGAGCAGGCGCAAGTACTGTTATTGAATTAGCAACTTTAGGACTTCCGGCTATTCTAATCCCATATAAGGGGGCTGAGGGGCATCAGTATCTGAATGCCCAATGGTTAGCAAAGAGGGGAAAGTATCTTATAGTTGATCAGGACCAGCTTTTACCAGGGTATCTGGTGGAGAAGATTTTAGAATTTAAGAACCTGAGGAACACTGAAGGTGTTTCGAGTTATAGAGAGAGTTTAAATTTACCAAACGCTAGTTACAGAGTAGTAGAAGAATCTTTAAAGATGATAGGAGGCTATTATGGTGGAGATAAGTATTGAAGATAGATTATATTTTATTGGTATTGGTGGTTATGGGATGAGCGGTATAGCCCAGATATTGCATCAACTTGGATATAAGGTAAAGGGCTCAGATATAAAGAATAGTGAAACTATAAGGAGATTATCCAGTCTAGGAATCCCTATCTATATTGGTCATAGACCAGAGAATATAGGTGACTCAACAGTAGTGGTTGTCTCTAGTGCTGTGCATGATGATAATCCAGAGCTTATAGAGGCAAGAAGAAGAAACTTAACAGTGCTTAAGAGAGGAGAAATGCTGGCATATCTTATGAGTAAGAAGAGGGGTATTGGTATAGCAGGTGCTCATGGTAAGACAACTCTGACATCTATGATTGGAGTAATTCTAGATGTGGGTGGATTTGCTCCAACGGTGATTGTTGGGGGAGAGGCAACTGATATAGGTGGTACAGCTAGACTTGGTAAGGGTGAATTATTGGTGGCAGAGACAGATGAAAGTGATGGCTCTTTTTTATACCTTTACCCAAGTATAGAAGTAATTACTAATGTAGACAATGACCATCTAGACTATTATAAGGACATAGAGAATATCAGGAAGGCTTTTGTTCAGTTCATGGATCAGGCCAAAGAATTAGTGTTTGTTTGTGGTGACGATCAATTTCTGAAAGATATTCCTCTAAAGAAAGAAAAGATTACTTATGGATTAAATGATTATAATACCTATTCTGCTTGTAATATTAGACTAAAAGAAAATGGGAGTATCTTTGAGGTAACTAAGGAGGGTAAAAGTATAGGTACTATAGAGCTTTCCATTCCTGGTTTACATAACGTCAAGAATGCCTTAGGGGCGATAGCTGTTTCGGATTGGCTTGGGGCTTCTTGGGATTCTATATACAGAGGCTTAAAATTATTCCGAGGTGTAAATAGGAGGCTTCAGGTTTGTGATATTATTGGAAATTCTGAAATTGTCGAAGATTATGCCCACCATCCGACAGAGATTAAGGCTTCCCTAGAGGCTATTAGGTTACTAGCTAAGGGGAGAAAGGTTATTCTAGTATTCCAACCGCATAGATACACTAGGACTTACTATCTTTATAGAGAGATAGCCAATTCTGTTTCTATTGCGGATTATATATTCCTTTTAGATATCTATCCAGCTTCCGAACAGCCAATAGAGGGTGTAGATAGTGGACTAATTCTTAATAGTTTATTGCCACTAAATAAGAATAGTAAATGGATAAGAGATAGGGAAGAACTGGAAAGTGAGTTGGAGATATTGGGAATAGGAGATAGTGTTATAGTTTTTATGGGAGCGGGGGATATAGATTGTATAAGAAAACAAGTGGTCTCAAAATTAAAGGAGAAGTCAGAAAAGATGAGCCAATCTCACCTTATCTTACGATAAGGGTGGGAGGAAAAGTCGATTGGTTTGTTATTCCTGAGTGTGTTGAGGATATTTTAGAGATTATCTCCTTTATAAATAACGAGGGCTACGATTGGTTTGTGCTTGGAAATGGGTCTAAGATTTTAATACCTGATAGAGGATTTAGTGGGGTTGTTATATATACAAGTAGATTGAAGAATATTTCTTTAGATGAGAATGTCTTAATAGCAGAGAGTGGAGTTCCTATAGGGGAGCTGATTAATCTTTCGATTAGGCATAGTCTTTCAGGACTAGAGCCTCTGGTTGGTATCCCTGGTAGTATTGGTGGAGCTGTAGTGATGAATGCAGGAACTAGATATGGTTCTATAGGGGACGTGGTGGGGACGGTAGAATTTATAAACAACGAAGGGACTCTTATAGTCAAGAATGGTCCGTATTTTGGATATAGAGATAGCGAGTTTAAAAATAAGAAGGTTATATTAACTAGGGTATCGCTAAGGCTTAAAAGAGCTTATTTAGATGAGATAAAGAGTAAGCTTATTTTGACAGCCTCATTAAGAAAAACACAGCCGAAGTATCCAAAGCAATTTGGTTCTGTTTTTAAGAATCCACCTGGCGTAAATGCTGGGAGGCTCATAGAGGAGGCAGGATTTAAAGGTTTTACCTATAGAAATGTCCAGGTCTCTCCAATTCACGCAAATTTTATCCTTAACTATGGTGATAGTGCGGATGATATATACTATGTTATTAATACGATACAGGAGAAGGTCTATAGGCTCTTTAATATAAAACTAGAATCGGAGGTAAATATAATTGGGTTCTAGGTATGAGATATTTATATGGCTTTTGACTTTCACTATAGTTACTACTGGAGTATGGAGCTTCAATAATCCAGATATGAAATTAGATATAAAGCCCTATAACCAAAAAGAAAAGTATGGGCTAGCTTTAGATGAACTTTTAATTTGTCCTGTATCTAAGAGAAGTGCAGTTATGGCTATCTTAGAAAAAGAATTACCTAAGACAAAGCTTTTACTATTAAAGAGGATAGAGATAAAGAATAATGATGTTTATGTTATACTTTATAATGATGTGCTTTGTAGATTAGGAAGCTTGGATGATTTAAGTAGAAAATTGGATTTGATATTAAAGATATTGAATACTGCAGAAGAGCAGGGTGTAAAGCTTAAGGAAATTGATGTAAGAAGTCTAAGGTTTCCCACTATACTAGAGGGAGAATCAGAGGATAATGAGTAGTAGGGCTGTTTGGGCTTTGTCTATAGTGTGTTTTATAGTAGGACTTTTGTCTGTCACTCAGATAAAATTCTATGAGTCTCCCAAGTATACGCTATTTAGTATGAGGAATGAGCAACTTATTAATCTGGTAGAAAGGCTTGAATCTCAGAGGAATGACCTTATTCAAGAAGTAACTACTTTAAGAGAGCAGATTAGACAGTATGAAGAATCTTCCGCTAGAGAAAAGACCGTCTTAGAAGGAATGCTAAAGGAACTTAACAGGGTAAAGTTATGGGCAGGCTTACTACCGGTTAAAGGACCTGGGGTTATTATAACCTTGGATGATAGTAAAAAGAAGATAAAAGCAGGCGAGAATCCGGAGAATTATATAATCCACGACTATGACCTGAGAGAGGTTGTAAACGAACTATGGACGTCTGGTGCAGAGGCTATAGCTATAAATGAACAGAGAATAGTAGTAACTAGTGAGATTAGGTGTGTAGGGACTACTATACTGGTAAATGGTGTAAGATTATCTCCTCCCTATAAGATAAAGGCTATAGGAGATGCTGATTCTCTGATGAATGCTATCAATATGCCTGGAGGAATTATCTCGGCGTTAAGTTATATATCTAAAGAATACGGCATTATACTAAAGGTAGAAAAGAGTGATTTGATAGAGCTTCCACCTTACGAGGGAAGTATTTCACTGAGATATACTAAGGAGAAAGAGTAATGAGGATATTAATACCATTTATTGCTCTATTTTTAGGTATCATAATTGGGATCTTTCTTCCTGTGCAGGTTACACCTTTTTATGCTAGATATATCGCAATAGTAATACTGGTAGCTTTGGATACCATATTTGGCGGTATAAGAACTATACTTGAATTTAAGTTTGATGCTACTATATTTCTATCTGGTTTCTTTGTAAATTCTCTTTTGGGTGTAATCTTGATTGCTATAGGAGATAGGCTTGGTGTCGACTTGTATCTTGCTGCTATAGTGGCTTTTGGTGTGAGAATCTTCCAAAATCTGGCAGTTATAAGAAGATATGTCTTAAGAAAATTGTCCTTAAAGATAAAAGAGGGTAAGGATGAGTAGGGAGAGGTTTATTTCTGTTTTAGACATAGGGACTACAAAGAGTTGTGTATTGGTTGCTCAAGCTGATGCTATTAGGTATCAGATTGTAGGATATGGAATAGTTCCATCTTTTGGGATGAAAAAGGGCACAGTAACTGACATAAGCAGATTGTCAGAATCTATAACTAATGCGGTAAAGAATGCTGAAAAGATGTGTAAGACTAAATTGAAAGAGGTAAGCATAAGTGTAACTGGTAACCATATATTCACTATTGTAAATAGAGGGGAAACTGAAGTTTCTAATAGGGATGGGATAATAACCGAAACAGATGTTAATACAGCCATAGAAAAGGCAACTAACTGCAAATTGCCTGCAGATAAGATGATTCTTCACTCTATTCCTAGGACATTTACTGTTGACGGAATAAGAGAAGTAGAAAATCCAATTGGGATGAGGGGTAAAAAGCTAAGTGTCGACGTTACCTTGATTGTCGGAAATATCTCCCATGTCCAGAATCTAATAACCGCTACCGAAAATGCTGGTTTAAAGGTCAAGGATATAATCTTACAGCCATTCGCGTCCGGTAAGGCTGTTCTTACTGCTGATGAGATGAAAGAAGGTGTGTGCCTTATAGATATAGGTGGAGGGACTACTGATGTTGCTATATTTAAGAACGGGTCTCTATACTTTAGTTTTGTAGTTCCAGTTGGAGGGAATCATATAACGAATGACCTTTCAATACTTCTCAAGATACCCTTTGATACTGCAGAGTTTATCAAGGTTGAATATGGAGGTTGTGACCTTCTAAAGGTAAATAGAGGAGAAATGGTTAAGGTAAAGTTTAGAGGAACAGAGAGAGAATTTTCTAAGGAGACCATCTTTGAAATCATAGAGGCTAGGGTAGAGGATATATTTAACATAGTAAACGCAAATCTTCATAACCTAAACTTTACTCATCTTGTCCCTAGTGGAATAGTTATTACTGGAGGTTCATCGCTTCTTAGAGATATTAATATGGTAGCTGAAAGGGTTTTCGATAGTCCAGTAAGGATAGGTTATCCTAAGGCGGTAGAGGATATTTGGGAGACTCTTAGAAATCCTATATATGGAACCGCTTTAGGTATGTTGGATTTGGAGTTTCTTAATAGAAAACAAGAGGGTAGTTTAATTAAGAGAAATCTTTTTGGTTATATTTTACATAAAGTTAAGGAATGGTTTCTAGGTTTTACTGAAGGAGGAGAATAAATGAGTGATATGAATAGTCCTGCAAAGATAAAGGTTATAGGTGTTGGTGGAGGGGGGGTAAATGCGGTAGATAGGATAATAGAGTCTGACCTGAAGGGGGTAGAGTTTATAGCGGTAAATACAGATCTACAAGCCTTAAGCCGTTCTAAGGCGGAAAGGAAGATTCAAATAGGGGCGGAGCTTACGAAGGGCTTGGGGGCCGGAGCCAATCCTGAGATTGGACGACAGGCTGCAGAGGAGAGTAAAGAGGATATAATGTTAGCTATAGAAGGGGCTGATATGGTATTTATTACTGCAGGTATGGGTGGAGGAACTGGAAGCGGAGCTACTCCAATCATCGCCCAACTTTCTAAGGAGGCTAAGATACTCACTGTAGCTATAGTTACTAAGCCCTTCTCTTTTGAGGGAAAGCGGAGGATGCTGGTTGCAGAAAAGGCTATAGAGGAGGTGAAAGATAAGGTAGATGCGCTTATCGTTATTCCCAATGATAAACTCCTTTCTGTAAGCACCAAGACTACCACTATGATAGAGGCTTTTAAGATGGCAGACGAGGTGCTTAAGGCAGGTGTTCAGGGTATAGTTGATATTATTGTAACGCCTGGTATTATAAATCCTGACTTTGCCGATGTAAGGACTATTATGCAAGACTCTGGCTCTGCCATAATGGGGATAGGAGAAGCCTCTGGAGAGCAGAGGGCAGTGGAAGCTGCATCTAAAGCTATATCGAATCCCCTCCTTGAGGATAAGATTGATGGGGCGAAGGGGATACTCTTTAATGTTACTGGTGGTCCAGACCTTACACTTACTGAGGTCTATGAAGCAGCAGAGGTGATCTCTAAAGGAGCAGATAGCGATGCCAATATTATATTTGGAGCGGTTATAGATGAAAAGATGGAAGGGAAGATAAAAGTGACAGTAATAGCTACAGGGTTTGATACCAAGGTTAGAAGAACACTTAAAAAAGAAGGTATTGAGTTACCAAAAGTCTCTTTAGACTCTTTAGATATACCACCATTCTTAAGGAAGGGAGTATAAAGGGGTAGATAGCTACTACGTCTATCAGCTGGAGATATAGAAAGTATATAGAGGATATAAGGGAAAGAGAGGTAGGGCTAAAGCCTAAGGTAAAGGATTATTCTTTTGGTCTAGTATATCCTAATTCTTATAAGGTAGGGATGTCAAACCTTGCCTTACATCTGCTCTATAGGCTTATTAATGGGCATCCGTATTTTTCTTGCCATAGGATATTTCTTCCTCAGGAGGAATTTCCTCCTGTATCCATAGAATCTTTTAAGAGTATAGATGAATATGATGTTTTAGGTTTCTCTATCTCTTACGAGTTGGATTATTTTAATGTTATAGAGATACTTAGAAGGTCCTCTATCCCTATATTATCTAAAGAAAGAGATCTATCTCATCCTCTAATAATAGGGGGAGGCATCTGTCTAACATATAATCCTGAGCCACTGGCTGACCTCTTTGATCTTATTCTTATAGGTGAAGGGGAAGAGGCTATTGGAGAGATTCTCGATAGGTATGTAGAGGTTAAAGATTCAGTAAGGTCAAGGGAGGACCTTTTACTCTCTTTTGGAGACATAGAAGGCGTCTATATACCAAGATTCTACTCCAATGGTATACCTACAGTAGAGGGTCTATCAGAGAAGATAAAAAGAAGAGTTTTTAGAGACTTTAACAGAGAGACAGCTTATAGTTGCGTAAGGTCTACAGATACAGTCTTTGGTGATATGTTTCTGATAGAGATAGAGAGAGGGTGCCCGATGGGTTGTAAGTTTTGTGTTGCAGGGAATATATACCTTCCCTGTAGGATAAAGTCTCTAGATGTTGTGAAAGAACTTGTATCTTCCTATAAAAGCATCTATTCTAAGGTTGGGCTTATGGGTCCATTAGTAGGTGGCATCCCTTATATAAAAGAGTTAATTAGATGGTTAATAGAAGAAAAAATGGAGGTAAGCGTTGCATCTTTGAGGATATCAACCTTAGATGAAGAGTTTCTTGAGCTTCTAAGATTGGCGGGAGAAACTTCTTTGACTATGGCTCCAGAGTTTATGAACGAGGATATAAGATTTTCTCTCGGTAAGAGGGAGAGTAATGAGAAATTATTGGATGTATTGGAGACATCCTTTAAGGTTGGATTTAAGAATGTAAAATTTTATATGATATTTGGATACGGTGAGTATGACTTGGAGCTCAATGCGTTGGAGACTTTTAAGAAAAGAATTGGTAAACTTTTAAAGCATTATAAGGCGAACATATCTTTTAACTTTCAGCCTCTTATTCCAAAACCTTTTACTCCACTTGAATCTTACAATTCTCTTACTAAGGGAGAACTAGAGGAGCAGAAGAGAAGAATTATAGACATACTCAGAGGAGAGAGGATTAAGGTTAGTGTTGCCAGTATTAGAGAATCTCTTCTAGAGATGGCACTTTCTAAGGGCGGTAGAAGCATATTCCCTCTAATTCTGAATAGAGATCTAAAAAAGTTAATGGATAATACATTTATACCATTTAAACCGATAGAGTTTATTGAGATATGAAGAGGATATGCAAGATTATATTAGCTAGGGTCATTATAGGTATAATAGCTTATATCTGTTTTGTTCAGCCTAATGTATGGAGATATGCTTTGGAAACCCTTTCCCCTTCCTATTCGACTATCGATAGGATTGTTAATGCCAAAGGGGTAATACTATGTAGGGAAAGACTTATAAATAGTCCTGTAAGTGGGATAATGATGAAAATAAAGAATGATTTTACAAGGGTCTCAAAAGGAGAGACTATAGCTATTATCTTTCCGACTATCGAAGACTACAACAACTATATAAGAGAGGTTAACAATGTAATAAATTACTATGATAATGCTATAAAGGAAAAGAATAATATGATAGAGAATAAAAAAAGGGAGATAGAGAAGACTTATGGTGAGTTAAATAGAGCAAGTGAGCTCCTTAATAGCCTAGTTGCAAATAAGCAGGATATCACTGATGTTTTAGGTAAGATTAGCGAATTGAATAACCGTATCGACTCTTTAAAAAGTGAATTAATAGGTTTGATGAAAGAGTTAGAAGGGCTAAAGAGGGAAAAGATTCACAAATTAGCTAATTTAAGAGAGAATGCAATATCCTCTAACACTAGAGTAACAGTGGATAGCTCTGGTCTAATTTCTTTTAGTATAGATGGTAGAGAGGATATTAGAAATGCCATAATAGAAAAGGGGCTTGAAGATAATACAAATCTAAAGATAGATTCTCTTGTAAGGGAACCTAAGGTTATAGAGGATAGTAGTTTAGTTAAAAAGGGAGACGTTATAGCTAAAGTTATCGATAACTTAGAGCAGTTCGTTATTCTTGAGGTATCTCTTGATGGCAAGTCTCCTATTTCACATAGTAGTTATCATCTAAATATAGATGGAAAGGATGTGGGTATTGAGTTTATTAAGTGGGTGAATAGTTATCCTAAGGAACTGTGGTTATGTAAGATGAAGAGCCCCTACTATATAGGTCCAAAGTATATCTCCTTGAGTATAAATGTTGGAACAGTAGAGGGTTTGGTGGTTCCTAAAAGTTTAATAAAGGAAGAAGAGGGGAGATACTTTGTCTATATAGTTAATAGTAATTCGATAGAAAAGAGATTTATCGAAATCTTAGGAGGGAATGAGAGGGAAGTGGCTATAAAGAATGTAGATAAGGATGAGCTTCTATTTGTAGATTAAATCCAATAGTAATGTTATAATCTTTATTAAGCTTTATTGTAGGAGGGAAGTATGTCTAGAATATGGAATTTTTTTAAAAGGATGTTTGGAATTGTAGATGAAGACGAGGATTTCCTAGAGTTAGATCCAGATAAAAAGGTTCATAAAGGGATATTTTCTATATCTACTAAAGAGAGAGAAACAGTTACTGTATTTATATATGGATTAAATAACTATGATGAAGTTAGAAGGATTATAGATGAAGTCAAAGCAGGTAAGATAGTAGTTGTTAATTTTGAATCTGCTGATAGAAACGAAGCGATAAGGGCTTTAGATTTTGTAAGTGGTGCGGTATATGCTTTAGAGGGAAGTTTGCAAAAGGTTGGGGATAATGTATTCTTAGCGGTTCCAAAAGGGGTAGAGGTTGAGGATAGTACTTCAAGTCAGACAATTTATCCACCGGGCAATCCGAGGAATGTGATATAATATCTCAATAGATTGTTGATGGAGGATGTTTCAGCTTTATGAAGCCTAAGTATACATCGCTAAGAGGGGTAAGAGATATACTCCCTGATGAATTAAGAAATTGGAGAATAATAGAGGATAAGGCTAGAGAGCTATTTAGAAGATATAACTATAGAGAGATAGAGACCCCTATAATAGAACCTGCAGAGATGTTTGTCAGGACAGTTGGAGAAGAGAGCGATATAGTAAGAAAGGAGATGTATATTTTTAAAGATAGGGGGGATAGGCTTGTAGCCTTAAGACCAGAAGGTACCGCTCCTGTTGTAAGAGCCTTTTTGGAGAACAATCTCTACATTCCAGGAAGAGTTGCTAAGTTCTACTATATAGGAGATATGTTTAGATATGATAGACCTCAGGCTGGTAGACAGAGGGAGTTTCACCAGATAGGGATAGAAGCTTTAGGAGAGTCATCCTATATCTTAGATGTAGAGGTGATAATGTTACTATTAGAGTTCCTAGAAGAGTTAGGGCTAGCTGATACCATATTGCTACTAAACAGTGTAGGCTGTCCCAACTGTAGGCCAGAGTATTCTAAGGCCCTTAGAGAATTCTTTATCCCTAATTCTAGTGAATTATGTGAGGATTGTAACGTTAGATTAGAGAATAACCCCCTTAGGATATTAGACTGCAAGGTTGAAGGATGTAAGGAGATAGTTGCTAAAGCTCCTTCTATAATTGACTATCTATGTGATGACTGTAGGACACATTTTGAAAATGTAAGGTCAGTGCTAGATTCTCTTGGTATCAGATATGTGCTTGATACTAGACTGGTGAGGGGTTTGGATTATTACACGAAGACTACATTTGAAGTAACCGTATCTGGTTTGGATCTATCTATAGGTGGAGGGGGAAGGTATGATGGGCTTATAAAAGATTTAGGAGGTCCAGACTTACCTGGGATAGGCTTTGCAATAGGTATGGAAAGACTTTTTAATGTTCTTAAAGATAAGAACCTTCTTTTGAAGGAAGAGGAAGTCCCAGATTATTTTGTTATCTATGATTCTACCCTAGTTACTAAGGCGATAATCCTTAGTAGACTCTTAAGGTATAAAGGTTTTATAGTAGAGATGAGCTATACAGCTAAGAGTTTAAAGTCTCAGCTTAAAGAGGCGGATAGGAGTAAGGCGAAGAAGGCTATAATAATGAGAGAAGATCTTTTAGTTGATAATAAGGTTATTCTTAAAGATATGACTACAGGAGAACAGGAAGAAGTAGGGCTAGATAAATTGGAGGTATCTTTAATTGGACAAAGAATTTAAAAGAACTGACTATTGTGGAAATTTTGGAGTAAAAGATGTTGGAAAAGAGGTAGTTTTAAATGGGTGGGTCCATAGACGTAGGGACCATGGAGGATTAATATTTATAGACCTAAGGGATAGAACTGGTATTATACAGCTTGTATTTGACCCAGTAAATAGTAAGGATGCTTTTGAGATAGCTCAAGAGTTAAAGAATGAATGGGTTATAGGGGTAAGAGGACAGGTAGTTAGAAGACCAGCCGGTTCTGAAAATCCTAAGATCTCTACAGGAGAGATTGAAGTCTTAGTCGATAGAATAAAGGTCTTTTCTAAATCTAAAGTCTTACCTTTCAATGTTAATGAAGAAGAAAAGATTGATGAGTATATTAGGTTAAAGTATAGATTCTTAGACCTAAGAAGGCCTAGATTACAGAAGAATATAGAATTGAGACATAGAATTACCCAGGCAGTTAGGAGATACCTTACAGATAGTGGCTTTTGGGAGGTAGAAACCCCTATGCTTACTAGGAGTACTCCAGAAGGAGCTAGGGATTATCTTGTTCCTAGTAGGGTTCATAGGGGAAAGTTCTACGCCCTGCCTCAATCTCCACAGCTCTTTAAGCAGATGCTTATGATAGCAGGTATAGATAGGTATTTTCAGATAGCGAGATGCTTTAGAGACGAAGACCTAAGGGCTGATAGACAACCAGAATTTACCCAGATAGATATAGAGGCTTCATTTATAGATGAAGAGGATATCTTTAATATAGTAGAAGGACTTATGTATTCAATATTCAGAGAGGCTTTAGATATTGAGCTCTCTTTACCGTTTCCTAGGATGTCCTATCAAGAGGCATATGATAAGTATGGCACAGATAAGCCCGACCTTAGATATGATACGGTACTTTACGATGTATCTAGTGTTGCAAATCTTATCCCCTTTCCTCCCTTCCAGGGTAGAGAGGTAATAGCCTTGAGGATACCAAAAGGGCAAGACATAACGAGAAAGGTTATAGATGAATTGACTGAGTCTGCTAAGGCTCTTGGAGCAAAAGGTTTAGCTTGGCTTAGCCTTCAAGAAGAACCTAGGGGTCCATTTAGTAAACTGTTAACCGATGGCATTATAGATCAGATGAAGAGACTTACAGACGCTACAGATGGAGACCTATTACTATTTATAGCGGATGAGCCCCGTATTGCAAGGGAAACAATTGGAAGATTTAGGTTGGAGGTAAACAAGAGATTCTTCCAACCAAATACTCAATATGCCTTCGTCTGGGTAGTAGATTTTCCATTATTTTCATTTAATAAAGAAGAAAATAGGATAGAGGCTGAACATCACCCATTTACCTCTCCAAAAGCAGAGGATATTGGTCTTTTAGAAATTGACCCTCTAAAGGTAAGGGCAAACGCTTATGACTTGGTCCTAAACGGTGTAGAGCTTGGAAGTGGTAGTATAAGAAATAGTGACCCGGAGATGCAAATGAAGATATTTTCTATCCTAGGTTTAGATGAGGCTACTTCTTATAAGAAGTTTGGTTTCTTATTAGACGCTCTCTCTTACGGAGCTCCTCCTCACGGTGGAATAGCCCTAGGTTTAGATAGGATAGTTGCTATTATGGCAGGCGAGGAGAGTATAAGAGAGGTCCTAGCATTTCCAAAGACACAGAGTGCCTTTTGCCCTCTAACAGAGGCTCCTTCAGATGTAGAAGATAGACAGCTGGATGAACTTGGTATTTTGGTAAAAAAGGAGGAGGATTAGCCTATGAATATACTGGTGCCTGCTTTGATCTTGGGGGTAATTGGTGCTGGGGTTGGGACTTTACTGTCACTAGCCCATAAGGTTTTTTACGTTGAAACTTCAGAGTTACAGCGGAGGATTAGAGCGGTCCTTCCTGGGGCTAATTGTGGTGCATGCGGATATCCTGGTTGTGATGGGTTAGCAGAGGCTATATCTAAAGGGAATGCTTCTGTAAATAGTTGTCCAGTAGGAGGAGAAAGTACCGCTAGAGAAATAGCTTCTATTCTTGGTGTAGAAACCCTATCTATTCAAGAGACAAAATTAATACTATTTTGTTCTGGAACGAAGGATAAAGCTCTTAGAAAATTTGACTATACCGGTATAAAGGATTGCCATATACGTTCTATTATATGGGGTGGAGATGTTTCTTGTCCTTATAGTTGTCTTGGGGGAGGGACCTGTGTTGAAAGTTGTCCGTTCTCTGCCTTAAGTATGGGAGAAGATGGGCTTCCTCAGATAGATTATCTCAAGTGCAAAACTTGTGGTATCTGTGTTCAGGTTTGTCCGAGACATCTCTTCGCCTTAGTACCAAAGAATACCAAAGTCATAGTAGCCTGTAGCGCTAGAGAGTTATCTGGAAGAGATACTAGAAAGGTATGTAGCGCAGGATGTATAAAGTGTGGAATGTGTGCAAGGGTGTGCCCAGTTGGGGCTATAAAGATGGAGAATAATTGGCCTGTAATAGATCAGGATAAGTGTATTGCCTGTGGAGCCTGTGTTGAGAAGTGTCCAGTCCATGTTATGCACCTCGTCGTATAAGAAGCTATCTTATTGTAATAGTAGGAGTACTGGTAGTCTTAGTATTATATTGGAGGTATACAGAGTTATCTCATAATATCACCAAAGCGACAGCCTTTTTGATGGATACACTAGTAACCATAGAGATAGAGGACGCTGGTGGGCTCGATTTAGTAGCAAATAAAGGGATAGAGATAATGCAAGATTTACAGAATAAGTTTGACGTAAACATTAGTTCAAGTGATGTAGCTAGGATTAATGCTTCTTCTGGAATAAACCCTGTAGAGGTTTCAGCGGATACGTTAGAGTTATTGGAAGAGGCAATAAGGATATCAAGACTCACCAAAGGGGCATTTGATATAACTATAGGGGCTTTGACCAAAGAGTGGGGTTTTACAGATGGTAATTACAGGGTCCCTAGCGAAAGGGAGATAAAGGATAGATTAAAATTGGTAAATTATAACGATATAAAGATATATGATTCAAAGGTAGAGTTAGCTAAAAGAGGAATGTTTTTAGACCTTGGAGGGATAGCAAAGGGCTATGCTGTAGATAAGGTCTATGAATTCTTAAAGAGTAAAGGAATAAAGAGGGCTATTATAAATGCAGGTGGAACAATAAAAACAATAGAGAGAGAACCTAAGAGGATATGGAAGATAGGTATAAAGGACCCTACTGGAAGTAAGGGTATCCTTGGAGTTCTTTATCTGGATTCTGGTTTGGCGGTGGCTACTTCTGGGGATTATGAACGTTATTTTATAAAGGATGGAGTTAAATACCATCATCTTTTGAACCCAAAGACAGGATACCCGTCAAAGCTCTGTAAGAGCGTTACCGTTGTAAGTAAAAAAGCGGTTGAGGCGGATGCATTATCAACAGCTATATTTGTATTAGGTCCTAAAGAGGGATTAACTTTAGCTGAAAGGTTAGGTATAGGGGTAGTAATAGTAGACTCGGAGAATAATATCCTTGTATCGGATAACCTTAAGGATAGGTTTAAACTGAATGGAAAATAAGAAGTTAGTAAGATTATCCTTAATGTTAACTTTAGGGCTTATACTGGGACTATTAGAAAGTATCTTACCTCCACTACCTATACCGGGGGTAAAGTTGGGATTGGCAAATATAGTAAACGTGGTAGTGTTATACTCTGATGGATTTGTTGAGAGTTTACTCCTTTCCCTAGCTAGGGTTATGATATTATCCATCTTTCTAGGTAGCTTCCTCTCTATAACCTTTTATATCTCTTTAAGCGGTGCCTTAGCCAGTGTTACAGGGATGTCATTAGTGTATAATCTCTTTGGTAGAGACCTTTCCCCTATATCGTTAAGTTCTTTTGGAGCCTTTATGCATATATGTGCCCAACTGTTAACGGTAAGCATCTTAATGAATACTAGAGATGTCTTGTATCTTTTCCCTCTTCTTTCTATCTTAGGAGTTATGACAGGTATTATTACAGGGGTAATATCTTCTTATATCTTGAAGTTAAAACTATGAGGGTAAAACTAGTTTTGGCATCTGGTTCTCCTAGAAGGATAGAGCTTTTAAATAAGCTAGGTATAGCGTTTGAGGTGGTGCCAAGCAATATAGAAGAACCTGAACCTCTACCAGGGGAAGACCCTGTAAGTTTTGCAAAGAGTGTTGCGACACTGAAGGCTGATAAGGTAAGCCAGAATGTAATAGAAGGTTTTATCCTTGGAACAGATACAATAGTTGAGATTTCTGGCTTAATACTTGGAAAACCTACTGGGAGGGACTCAGCCAGAGATATGTTGAGGTTATTATCTGGTAGGATCCATAGAGTAATTACAGGCTTTACTATTATAGATAGTAGAAGAAAGAGACTAATTTCAGATTCTGCTATTACCGTAGTGAAGTTTCGTAGATTGAAAGAAGAAGATATCGAAGACTATCTAGATAAAGGGGAGTATATGGATAAGGCAGGTGCCTATGCGATACAGGGATATGGTAGTAACTTTATAGAGTATATAAGAGGATGTTATTATAATGTGATGGGGCTCCCTATAGAGAGGATTATAGGAGCCCTTAAACATCTTTTGTTAGAGGAGGAGATATGAGTATCTTTTCTAAAGATATTGGAATAGACCTTGGCACATCAAATACTGTTGTCTTTTTAAGAGGCAAAGGGATAGTCTTGAGAGAGCCTACGGTTATAGCTGTGAGTAAAGGCTCTTCGGAGATCCTAGCGGTCGGAGAAGACGCAAAGAAGATGCTAGGAAGAACCCCCAGTGATATTATAGCCATAAGGCCTATGAAAGATGGAGTTATAGCAGACTTTGAGATAACACAGACTATGCTAGAGTACTTTATAAGTAAGGCTCAAGGGAAAAGAAGTCTTTTGAGACCTAGGGTAGTTATTGGGATTCCAAGTGGTAGTACTGAAGTAGAGAGAAGGGCGGTTTATAGTGCAGCTTTGAGGGCTGGGGCAAGGGAAGTCTATCTTGTGGATGAACCTATGGCAGCTGCTATAGGGGCAGGCTTACCTGTGGCAGAACCAAGAGGTAGTATGATAGTCGATATAGGCGGAGGGACTACCGAAATAGCAGTTATCTCTTTGGGTGGAATTGTCACGTCTAAGTCTATAAGGATAGCAGGAGATGAGATGGATGAAGCTATTATACAGTATGTAAAGAAAGAGTATAATCTCCTTATAGGAGAAAGGACAGCGGAAGAGGTCAAGATAAAGATAGGTTCTGCCTATCCTCTAGAGCCTGAAATGACAATAGAGATAAAGGGTAGAGACCTTTTGACAGGACTTCCCAAGACTATAGAGGTAAGTAGTGAAGAGATTCGTGGTGCCCTACAGCCTGTAGTATCTGCTATTGTTGATGCTGTAAAATCAGCTTTAGAGGCAACCCCACCTGAACTTGCAAGTGATATAGTGGAGCGAGGCATTATACTTGCGGGAGGAGGTGCCTTGCTTAAAGGAATCGATAGAGTCTTATCCCAAGAGACAGAGATGCCGGTATTTGTGTCTGACGATCCACTATCGTGTGTAGCCTTAGGAACGGGGAAGATACTAGAAGAGGTTGATATATTGAAGAGGGTTACTAGCTATAAAGGAAGAGGTGGAGGGCTCTGAGAAATCTCCTTATTACCCTTCTAATAATATCCCTGTGTCTTCTTATAGTCTTTATAGATACGGTAAGCTCTAGAGGGGAGAATCCTGTAGAGAAGATACTAAATTTCATAAGGGATGTTGGAGGACTCATCTCTAAAGCAAAGAACTCTATCGAAGATGGATCTCAAATTGTATACGTATTTTTGCAGAAACAGAGTATGCTAGTTGAACGTAATAATCGTCTAGAATCAGAATTGGCTAGGTTAAAGATAGAGAGGGACATACTCAATAATCAGATCAAGACCTTGAAACGTTTAGAGGTTGCCTCTGGTTTTAAAGAGAGTAATACTAGATTCGATCTTCTAGGGGCTAAGGTTATAAGAAGAGAGCCAAGTCAATGGCTGAATACCATCCTTTTAGACAGAGGAAGGTTAGATGGGGTTAAACCAAATATGGCTGTAATAAACGAGAATGGTTTGGTTGGTAAAGTCATCTCTGTTAGTGATTACACTTCTAGGGTCTTATTTATATTGGACCCCGGGAACACCGTAAGTGTTAAGATCTTAAGGAATAATGTTATGGGTGTATTAAAAGGAAATGGTGATGGAACCTGTAGTTTACAGTATGTACCTACTGGGGCTGATATTAAGGTGGGAGATACTATTGTAACTTCTGAGGCGAGCGAGTTATATCCCAGTGGAATAGTTGTTGGAAAGATAGATAATATTAATAGCAAACCAGGTGAGACATTTTTGAATATTACTGTTACGCCATCCGTTGATTTCTCTAATATATACTACCTCTGGATAGTAAGGTAAAATGGACTTGAAAGAAAAGATAATAGGTATACTGGTAAATGCTGTATGGCTCCTTTTAGGAGCTTTCTTAAATATCTTTTATCCTAATATGTTTTCTGTTAATTCTTTGCTTCCCAATTTTCTCTTAGTAATCTCTATATTTATGTCATTTTCTAACGGATTTTTGGGTATAGCACCTTTGGTTGTTATTGTAGGTTTGATAGATAGTATATGGAGAGGGATAAATCCAGGGGTTAACGTGTTGAGTTTGATAGGTTCTCTCGGTCTAGTACATCTTTTCTTTCACAGACTGTGGAGTGGTAAATGGGTTATAGTGACTTCTATATTTTTAGCTACATTACTCTATTTTTTTATCAGTTTTTCGTTGATACATCTTAATAAGTTGGGGGTATTTACCATTAATGATGCGTTGGATTTTGGACTGACTCAAGGTATATATAACTCTATCTGGGGGATCATAATACTTCTGTTTTTTAGAAGGTATCTTAAGACAGATAGATGAGGGTAAGGGTCTACATCTTTTATCTATTTATATTAACCTTAGGGATAGTATTAATAGTAAAGCTATATCAGATTCAGGTCGTACAAGGAGAGTATTTTAGAGAATTAGCAGAGGGTAACAGGATAAGACTTTTCTCAGTCTCTGCCCCTAGAGGAGAGATTATCGATAGAAAGGGTAGAATAATGGCTAAAAATAGGCCTAGTTTTACCGTCTCTGTTATTCCATTTGAGGGAGAAAAAGAGGAATCCCTAAAACTTTTAAGTAAGATAACTGGTGTATCCTATACTGAGATTAAAGAAAAGATTAAAGGGGCGCCAAATAAGTTACAACCTGTAAATATAGTATTAGATGCGGATTTAAAGATGGTAAGTAAGATAAAAGAACTAGAGGACAAACTTCCTGGGGTTTTAGTTACAACCAATGTGATAAGAGAGTATCCCAATAAAAGTTTAGCCTCGCATATATTGGGATATGTTGGGGAGGTCTCTAAAGAGGAGATGGAGGTCTTCAAGGATTTAGGGGTAGGGATGGGAGATATAGTAGGCAAGGCTGGGATTGAAAGGACGTATCAGGGTAAACTTATGGGGGTTCCTGGTGGAGAGCAGGTAGAGGTCGATGCGATGGGAAGACCAATAAAGATTCTAGGGACGGTTCCACCTATTCCAGGCTCAACCTTAGTAACTACGATAGATCTAGACCTACAAAAAATAGTTGAAGAATCTTTGCATAGGAGAGGATTACCAGGCGCGATAGTTGTAATGGACCCTAGAAATGGAGATATATTGGCAATGGCTAGTTATCCAGATTTTAATCCGAATAGTTTTGCTAGAGGCATAACTTCAAAGGAATGGAGAGAACTTTTATCCCCCAAAAAACCACTTCTCAATAGGGCTATATCTGCTGTATATCCACCTGGTTCTACTTTTAAGATTGTAGTTGCCTTGGCTGCACTGGCTGAAAATGTGGTAGATAGAGATACAACATTCTACTGTCCAGGTTCTATGATGATAGGTAATAGAAGGTTTAGGTGTTGGACTGCACATGGAAGGATAAACTTCTTGAGCGCAATAGCAAAATCCTGCGATGTAACCTTTTATACCATAGGACTGAAATTAGGAGCTGAAAGGATAGCTAGATATGCAAAACTACTTGGCTTGGGAGAGCCTACAGGGATAGATATTCCAGGAGAAGTAAAAGGGCTTATTCCAGAGCCTTCTTGGAAAAAAGAACCTTGGTATATTGGTGATACCGCTAATATGTCTATAGGACAGGGTTATGTACAGGTGACCCCTATACAGATGGCTGTTCTGGTTAGCGCTATTGCAAATGGAGGAAAGGTCTATAAGCCTAGGATCGTATCTAAGATAATAAATCAGGATGGAACGGTAGAAGTATTACCTCCGATACTTATAAGAGACCTCTCTAAGTTTAAGAGAGAAATTGATATAATAAGAGAAGGTATGGAGTTAGTTGTAAAAGCAGGGACTGGTAGTTTGGCTAAACTTGAAGGAATAACCGTAGCAGGTAAGACTGGAACTGCGGAGAATTTTCCTAATGCTGAGAACCCTTTAGGTAAAGACCATGCATGGTTTATAGCGTATGCACCAGCGGATAATCCTAGGATTGCTCTTTCAATAGTTATAGAGCAGGGAGGTCATGGAGGTTCTACCTCTGCTCCTATCTCTGCTGAGATTATTAATTATTACTTGACTGGGGAAAAGATAATTAGAGGTGGAGGATGGCAGGGAGACTAAGATGGGTATTACTGTAAAAGGAGAGAAAAGTTATATAACAATCAAGATAGAAGGTGAGGTTGATAGTGAATCTATCGATGGACTTAAGGCACAGATAGAGAAAAATAGAACTTTTTTTAGAGATGGAAAGGTTCTTATAAAGTATGCTGGAGAAGGGATACCTTGTAAGGCTTTAAATGAAATAATTGGTATACTATCTGATATAGAGAATATAACTGTATTGGGAGTTTTGACAGAGAGTATTCCTCAGAGTGAGGGAAACGCAATAGTGATAAAGAAGACGCTTCGTTCAGGACAGAGTATAAGCTATAATGGTGATGTTGTTATAATCGGCGATGTAAACGCTGGTGCAGAGGTCATAGCGGAGGGAGATGTAATTGTTTTAGGTTCTCTAAGAGGATTAGCCCATGCAGGAGCTATGGGTGATAGATCAGCCATAGTATATGCCTTGGACCTTTCTCCATTACAGATTAGGATAGCAGATATAATAGCTAGGGCTCCTGAGCATACTAGGAACAAATCTGTTCCTGAGATTGCTAGGGTTGAAAATGATAGTATTGTTATTGAGACATTTTCTCATGGAGGTATAAAGTGATATGGGTAAAGTTATTGTGATAACTTCAGGAAAGGGTGGGGTAGGAAAGACTACCGCTGTGGCAAATATTGGTACTGCGCTAGCCTCAATGGACCAAAAGGTTGCGCTAGTTGATGCAGATATAGGATTAAGAAACCTTGATGTAGTACTAGGCTTAGAGAATAGGATAGTATATGACATAGTAGATGTAGTAGAAGGAAGGGCAAAGTTAAAACAGGCGCTTATAAGGGATAAGAGGTTTCCATCTCTATGCTTGCTTCCTGCAGCTCAAACTAGGGATAAAGAGGCTGTTTCTCCTGAAGATATGGTAAGATTATGCAATAATCTGAAGGAGGAGTTTGATTTTATCATAATAGATTCTCCAGCTGGTATAGAAAGAGGATTTAAGAATGCGGTAACCCCTGCTGATATGGCTATTGTAGTAACGACTCCAGAGGTTTCTGCTGTAAGAGATGCTGATAGGGTTATAGGATTGCTGGAGGCTATGGAGAAGACAGATAGTAAACTCATAGTTAATAGAGTTAGGAGTAAACTTGTAGATAGGGGAGATATGCTTAGCGTAGAGGATGTGCTAGAGATCCTCTCCATAGACCTCATCGGAGTTATTCCTGAAGATGAGCATATAATTATATCGACAAACAGAGGGGAGCCGTTAGTAAATAATAACGATGCGCCTGCTGGAAGAAGCTTTATGGACATAGCTAGAAGGATACTTGGTGAGGACGTCCCTATGAATATGTATACAGAGAAGGAAGATTTCTTTACAAAGTTTAAGCGCTTCTTGAGATGGAGGTAGGGTATGAGTGTAATAATAGATGCCATAAAGAGATTATTTACGCACGAAGGTGGGAGTAAGGAGATAGCCAAAGAGAGGCTTAAACTTGTCCTAATACATGACAGAACCAGTATCTCTACTGAAATTATAGACCAGATAAAAGAGGAGATGATACAGGTCATCTCTAAACATCTAGAGATCGATAGAGATGGAGTGGAGTTCTCTCTTGAGGGAGAAGAGAATTCTGTAGCATTGGTGGCTAATATCCCGATAAAGGGGGTAAGAAGGCATAAAAAGAAGAATTAAGATTGATTTTCCCTCTGGAGCCTTAATATTAGTATCTCTTGCCCTATCAGCCGTTGGTATATTGGCTGTTTATAGTGCCACATATTGGAAAGGTCCAGAACTTTGGGACAAGCAGTTCTTTTCTCTTATTTTGACAATCCCTATCGTTGTATTTCTGAGATACATAGATTATAAGTTGTGGCTTAAGATTGCTCCGTATTTTTACCTAATCTCTGTAGTTTTACTTGGTGCTACCCTAGTTATTGCGTCTCCCATAAAGGGGGCTAAGAGATGGCTATACATAGGTGGTTTTAATTTTCAACCCTCTGAACTAGCAAAATTAGCACTAATTTTAGAGTTATCTGCGCTTATAAGTAGTAAGAAAAAGGAGTGGAACAATCTGGTATTATTTATAGTATGTCTGGGTATTACCCTTTTACCATTTCTCATTACCGCTTTACAGCCTGATTTAGGGACCGCACTGATTTTTTTATTTATATTTGTATGTATAATATTTCTCTCTGGACTGCATATAAAATATCTACTGAGCCTAGCTATCCTAGGATTGGTAAGTATCCCATTAGCTTGGGAGTATCTTTTGAAGGACTATCAGAGGGAGAGGATATTTACCTTCCTTGAACCCACTAGAGATCCGTTAGGGGCAGGATATCATATTATACAGTCTAGATTAGCCATAGGGTCTGGTGGTATCTTTGGATATGGTTTCCTTAATGGGCCTCAGAATAGGTTGAAGTTTATCCCAGAACAGCATACAGATTTTATATTCTCCCTCATTGGTGAAGAGTTTGGGTTTATCGGGGCTGTAATAGTAGTCACACTCTTTATGGTATTGTTTGTCTTAGGTCTATACATCTCTTTTAAAAGTGATACTGAAAGTGGTACCCTGATCGGAGTTGGTATAATATCTATGCTATGTATACATATGTTTGTAAATATAGGAATGACTATAGGACTTCTCCCTGTAGCAGGTATACCGTTACCCTTTATAAGCTATGGTAGAAGCTCACTAATAGTAAATATGATTGGAATAGGAATTCTATCTTCTATAGGAAAGAGGAGAATGGTATGAACTATCCATTTGACCTTCTCTACAGGGTAAAAAAACCAGCTAGCTATATTGGGAATGAGTACAATTTAGTAAAGAAGAATCCGGAGGGTAAGGTTAAGGTTGCCCTTGCCTTTCCAGATACATATGAGGTGGGAATGTCTAATCTAGGCTTTTCTATCATTTATCATATTATAAATAGTAGAGAGGACGCGTTAGCAGAGAGGATTTTTGCCCCCTGGATAGATATGGAGGAACTTCTACGGAAGAGAAAGATCTCCCTTTTAACCTTAGAGAGTGGTAAGTCTATAAGTGAATTCGATATACTGGCATTCTCTGTATCTTATGAGCTTAACTATTCTAACATACTTACTATCTTAGACCTCTGTGGACTTCCATTATTATCTTCTCAAAGGGATGGATTACCCCTTGTTATTGCAGGTGGACAATGCACATCTCGTCCATCTCCAATTATCCCCTTCATAGATTGCTTTGCGGTAGGAGATGGGGAGGATATTATAAATGAGATTATTGATACCTTTAAAGAATGGCGTTTGAGTAGCAAAGATAAGAGTGAACTTTTAATAGCGTTAAGTAAGATTGATGGTGTCTATGTCCCTGGGGTTAGTAAAACTGTAAGAAGAAGAGTTATAAAGGACCTAGATAAGGCTCCATATCCTACCAAACCTCTTGTGCCAAACACAGAGATTATACATGATAGAGCGGTTGTCGAGATAATGAGAGGTTGCACAAGGGGATGTAGATTCTGCGAGGCAGGGTTTTTATATCGTCCTGTAAGAGAGAGGAGTTTAGAGGTTATTAAAAAACTCTCTTCAGAGATACTTAAAGCTACCGGGTATGGAGAGATAGGATTTCTCTCGTTAAGTGCTAGTGACTACAGTAATTTAGGGGGTCTAGCTAGATATATAAAGGAGGAGCTAATCCCATCGCACATATCTGTCTCTATCCCCTCACTTAGGATAGATACCGTATCTAGAGAGTTCTATGAGGCTATAGGAGAGATAAAGAGAGGACTTACATTTGCCCCAGAGGCTGGGACTCAGAGATTGAGAGATGTGATAAATAAAAACATTACCGAAGAGGATATATTCAAGACTATGGAGATAGTAGCTAGAGAGGGGTGGGAGACGGTAAAGTTATACTTTATGATAGGACTTCCAACAGAAAAAGATGAGGATATCTTAGGTATAGCGAATTTACTCAATAGTATAAAGGAAAGATATAGGAAGATTGATTTAAATGTAAGTGTCTCTCTCTTCGTTCCTAAACCGCATACCCCTTTCCAGTGGGTAAGACAGATAACCCCAAAAGAGGCAGAGGAAAGGATTAGGTTATTAAAGGGTAAGTTGAATAGAAAGGTAAACTTGAGTTGGCATGACCCTAAGGTAAGTCTTTTGGAAGGTATACTGACTAGAGGCGATATAGATGTAAGTAGAGCTATAATCACCGCTTGGAGAAAAGGGGCAAGATTTGATGCCTGGACAGATAGGTTCTCCTGGGATATATGGGAAGAGTCTTTCAGGGAGAATAATATTGATGTTGACTTCTATCTAAGAGAGAAAAGTCTTTCAGATCCCCTCCCTTGGGATTTTGTAGATACTGGCATAAGTAAGGAGTTTCTCTGGAATGAGTACATTTTGAGTCTATCTGGTTTTAAGAGGGAAGACTGCAGAAAGGTAGGATGTTATAACTGTGGTGTTTGTTCGGGTTGAGTATAGGAAATTTGGTCCTTTGGTTTTTATATCCCATTTAGACCTGATAAGATGTTGGGAGAGGATAGTTAGAAGGGCAGATATCGGGGTAAGTTTCACCAAAGGATTTCATCCTAGGCCTAGGTTTTCCTTTTCCCCTCCTTTACCTGTGGGTTTTGAAGGAGAGAGAGAACTACTAGATATAGGGTTGGAGAGACCCTGTTTAGATATAAAGAATCGTATAAACAGGGCGGTTCCGCAAGGTATCTATGTGAATAATGTATTTTTCATACAGCATTCAGACCTAGGGGAGTCTGTTATAGGCGGATTGTATAATTTTCAATGGTTAGGGGGGACTGATAGGTCTAAGTTAGAGGAAGGTTTGAGGAATCTTGGCTTACAGGACTGGTTATATACCAGTGAGCAACTTACATCGGTTGGTATCTCTAATTTCAAGAATTCGTTATCGGTTCCTTTGCTTTTTGAAAAGGGTTATCCTTCTCCCAAGAAGATAGTAGAACTTATAGATGGTACTGGAGAAGTCATATGGCTGAGGCTATCGAGAGTTCAGTTATTAGAAAGGTAAAGCTGGGAAAGAGTAACCTCTCAGTCTCTAATATAGCATTGGGAACACTACCATTTGCCTCTTATAGAAATAAAAATAACAAGAATGGTCTCTCTGAGTTAGTCTCATATGCGTATAGTGTAGGGATAAACCTCTTTGACACCGCAGAAGTTTATGATAACTACGAACTGTTAGGAGCGTCTTTAAAGGGACTTGATGACGCTATTATTATAACTAAAGCCTATGCTATAGATGAAAAGGATGTTAGTAGGAGCCTTCTTAAGGCTAGAAGACTGATGAAGCGTGATGTAGATATCTTTATGCTACATGAACAAGAATCTGTCTTTACCATAAAAGGGCATCTGAAGGCTTTAGAGTATATGAATAAATTAAAGGAAAGGGGAGATATAAAGGCTGTTGGTATATCGACGCATAGGATTAGTGGGGTTAAAGGAGTATTATCTTTTTTAGAACTTATAGATATAGTTATGGCTATTATAAATTATGCTGGACTTGGTATATACGATGGGGTTAGAGATGAGATGGAATTAGCCTTAGAAGAGTGTTATAAGGCTAATGTTGGTATAATAGGTATGAAGATATTTGGAGGTGGCCACTTAGTAAGGATTATAGATAAGGCTATTGAATATGTAAGGGGATTAGACTTTATACATTCTTTTCTCCTAGGTGTACAGACTGTGGATGAACTAAAACTAGACCTATATCTCTTTGGAGGTCTACAGGTTGAAAAAACTTTATTAGAGAGCTATAAGAAAAAGATTAGACGTATAGAGATAGAACCCTGGTGCACGGGCTGTGGTATCTGTGTAGATAGATGTGGACAAGGGGCATTAAGGTTAATAGATGGTAAGGTAGAGGTGATTTCTGATAGGTGTGTCCTCTGCAGTTATTGTGCCCAGGTATGCCCTGATTTTTCTATAAAGGTGGTATGAGGTACTTAGGTATAGATTTTGGGTTAAAGAGAATAGGACTTGCTATAAGTGATGAGAATAATAGGATAGCCTTTGGTTTAGCTACTTTAGAGAATAAAGGGCTTAAAGATTTACGGTCTAACATAGAGAGGCTGATAGAAAGGTATGGTATAGGAAAGATAGTGGTTGGTTTTCCTAATAATATGAATGGAACTCCTGGTTATCTATCTAAGGAGCTCTCTAAAGTAGTAGAAGAACTTAAGTCTATACCAGGTATAGAGGTTATCACCTGGGATGAGAGGTTAACATCGGTTGAGGGAGAGAGAATAGCAAGAGAGATGGGAAAGAAAGATAAAAAGTTGATAGATAGAATAGCTGCCACATTGATACTACAGAACTACCTTGATTTTATAAATAGAAACGTTGATAGCTCTTCTAGTTTCTAATATCTTTCCACCTTATAAGCTTTATGCCCTCATCCTGGATTATCTTGTATAACTCTTCGTCCCTAAACAGATCAAATTCCATCTGACGCTTCTCCCAATGTGGGTTTATTGCCTTTAACTCTTCAGTGGCTAATCCGGGATGTATACAAAGTTCACTTACACCACTCTTTAGATTTCTAAGTATATCTATTACCCTTTTCTTAAATGTCTTGTAATCCTCCCCTTCTTCTAGGGAGAAAGAGTAGGATACTAGATAATCTATAAGCTTTATGCCAATTTTATCTGCTAGATCGACTATTTTTTCATAGTTGGAGATAGCCTCTTTAGGAAGTTGCATTTTTGTTTCTTCATCTATATTTTTAGGAAGTCTAAAGGGGAAGTTGTACATTCGGCAAAACTCAAAGACAATATCTAAGAAGCTATTACCGTATTTAAGTCCGTATAGACTCCCCATATGATTGTCTAGATGGGAGGGATTTATCCCTAGACCTATTACCAGCTCTATCTGATTCTTGATCTCCTCCCTTACCTCTTCCCTTTTAGCCTTGAGTTCTACATCTTCTGCACTTTCTGGGAAGTAACCCTCTTTTGTTATCAGAGAATTTACAGGTTTATTTCTTGTTACCGGTCCCCACTTGTATAACTTCCACTCACTTGTAAATGTTAAGTGCACCCCGATATCTACTTCAGGATGTGATTTATAGTACTCTGCTACCTCTTTCACCCAAGGGCAGGGAGCCATCACTGTACTAGATGTTATAAATCCCTCCTCAAATAGTTTAAAGATGGCTTGATTAGAAGAATGGCACATCCCTAGGTCATCCGCATTGATTATTAAGTATCTGTCGTTCTTAGATAATTCGATACTCATCTTTCCAACCTCCAAGGTTTCTTATCCTGTTCTTTTACCCACCGATACTGCTCATAGAGTAATTTCACCATTCTTTTATCTATTTCACCCTCTATCTCCTCTGGTCCTTTTCCCCGTTCAAAATTCTCTAGAAGAAAGTCTACATCTTTGTAGCTCATACCAAAACTTTTTTCATCAGTAATGCCAGGTATCAGGTCTGGGGTTGGTTCTTTTTCTATTATCTTTTTAGGTACCCCTAGATATCTAGCTAGCTCTATAACTTCTGTCTTGTACAGATGGGAGATAGGGGCTATATCTGACGCATCATCCCCATATCTAACATAGAATCCTATAAGTCTTTCTGTTAGATTTGTGCAACCAGCTACTAGATAGTTTTCCTTCTCTCCGTAGAAGTATAGAAGAGCCATCCTTATCCTGTGTTTTATGCCATAGTATGCCTTACTTCTATTGAACCAGTATAGATTAGGGGGTATCCTATCTTTGAGAGCAAAGAATAAGGGCTTACCTAGTATTTGAGCATATTGCTCATACATACTTCTTACAATTCTAACCCTCAAGGCTCTAAATAAAAAGAGCCATAAGGGAACCTCCCTGTAAGCCCCTATGGAACGAAGGGTTTCAGTTATAGGGATTACTCTATATCTAATTCCAAGAGTCTTGGCTACTAACAGGGCATCTTTCTTGCTGGAAGGGTCAGAATCTAATTCTGGCATAATCAGGGCTAAAACCTTATCCTCTCCTACTGCCTCTTCGAGGAGATACGCTACTACTGCTGAATCTATCCCTCCGCTTAGCCCAAGAATAAACCCGTCCTTCTTCTCCTCTTTGAGCTTTCCCCTTAGATATAAGACTATCCTATCCTTTTCTCTTACACAGTCCACGTAGTTAATTATAGCTGTTTTCCATCTGTATTTCTATAATCTCTAGAGGAATATTCCCTACATTCCTTACCCTATGTACACTACAGTTAGGTATTACTATACTATCCCCCTCTTTTAGTCTGTATTTCTTATCTTCAACTTCTAGTTCTCCTAACCCTCTTGTTACTATCCAATGTTCCATCCTTTCCCTATGAAATTCTGACTCTAGAAGATTTCCAGGTTTTATAAAGAGTTTCCTAACCTTATAGCCATTTCCGTCTTCTATCGTCTTATATCTACCCCAAACCTTGAATACCTCTGTATGATTTATGACCTCCTCTCTCTTCTCAGCCTTTAATCTCTCTATCAGTTCTTTAACTGATTGTCCGTTCCCTCTCTTGGTTATCAGCACTACGTCATCTGTCTCTATCACTATAAGATTTTCTACCCCAATAGTTGCTATTAATCTATTATTGCTAAATATAAGAGAGTTTTTTGTCTCCAAAGGATATACGTCCCCTATAAGTACATTACCGTCTTCGTCCTTTTCTCTAATCTCGTATAACGCATCCCATGAACCTATGTCGCTCCATAGCATATTAGAGACCGGAACTACAGCTACTCTTTTTGATTTTTCCATAATACTATAGTCTACCGAGATAGAGGGCATCTTTTCAAAGTTTCTTATTGCACTTTCGTATCCTTTAGCTATAATATTATATATCTCAGGCTGATAGCACATCAGTTCTTCTAGAAATGTAGATATCTTGAAGGCAAATATACCTGAATTCCAAAGGTAATTACCATCCTTTATATAGAGTTTGGCTTTATCTAGGCTGGGTTTTTCAACAAATCTATCAACTATATTATAATCCCCTTTATTTTCTCCTAATTGTATGTATCCATAGCCCGTTTCTGGTCTATTGGGTCTTATGCCAAATATCACTAGATAACCCTTTTCTGCAACGTCTTTACCTATATTCATATATCTTACAAAGCTTTCTATTGGTCTTATCAAATGGTCTGAAGGAAAGACAAAGGTTACCTCTTCTGGGTCACTCTTTAAGACCTCTATGGCGTATTGGCAGGCTATAGCTATACTTGGAGCGGTATTCCTTCCCACTGGTTCACAGATGATGTTATCTTCCATCTCTTTGGAGAATCTAGAGCATATATCCTTTACGTAGAAATAATAGTCTGAGTTAGTAACGGTAACTATATCCTTCGGCTCCGCCAGATTTAATACCCTCTCATAAGTAGACTCTAAAAGTTCCTTCCCGTCTATTAATCTTAGAAACTGTTTTGAGTATTTCTCTCTAGATAGGGGCCAAAGTCTCGTCCCCTTGCCTCCAGCTAGTATAAAGACCTTCATCTTTCCACCCCCTGAAGGATATGTAGAGTCTCTTCTGTTAACATCTCATATATAGAGAGATAAGCTAGAAGATACGATAGTATAGACTCTGCCCCGGCATTTAAATTCAGTCCATATCTATTGATTCCATCCCTACAGGCTTTGGTATTAGCATCATATACATCTTCCCCTATTATATTCTTTCCAAAGAACCAATCGAAGGCATTCATAGCCCATTTTATATATCTATCGTCCTTAGTTATGTGAAATGCCATTCTGCACGCCTCTATAAAGGATGCCGATTCTAAGGGTTGTTGGTCAAACATTGGTCTTCCCTCACCATTTGTGTTTAATTCCCATTTTTCATTGCCAGGTGGAACAAAGATACCGTTTTTAAACGAATAATCTGCTAGGAAGTTAAGTGCCTCTAATCCTATATCTAGAAAGACCTTATCCTTTAAGATTAGATAACTGGAGAGAAGTCCTATCGGTATAATACCGTTATCATAGGCTAGATAAGGCTCTATCCACTTCCAATCATCTCTTGCATTATCTCTGTATAGTTTTATCATCTTTTCTGCTAGATTGAATACTATATCTTTCTTCTCTCCATAGAAAGTATATCCTGCAAGGAGGAATGATATAGCTCTTGGAGATTTTATTTCGCCCATGTGAACTTTCATCCTATCTAAGATCTCTCTTGCACATAGTGCCATATCTGTTGGGGCTGTATTGTATGCATATGCACAGGCTAAGAATGTTCTGCCAAAACTATCTTCAGAACCTATATCATCTAAAAATACCTTTTCGTAGGAGACAAAATTGTGGAGCCATCCATCCTCTCTAAGGACATACCATATGAATCCTAGGTATATCCTTGCTAGTTCTAATAGTTCCTCTTCTTTGATAATATTCCAGTATCTAAGTGTCACTAATAGAGCCCTGGCATTATCGTCAGTAGTGTAGCCTGTCTTTTTATCGGGGATTCCATACTTAGAATGCTGTATTATACCAAAGCAGTCCGTAAGCCTTTTAAGATGTGTAATAGACAACTCTGGATAGCCCTTTATGCATATATAGTTCACTAGCTGTCACCTCCTGAAAGAGTTTGATATACCTAGCCCCAACATTACTCCAACTCATCTCTTCTCTGAGGTTTAGTATCTTTTCCCTGGTCCTATCAAGCTCATCAGGATTTCTTAGGATGTGAAGTATAATATCTCCTATTGAATCTGGATCTCTAAATCTACAGAGGAAGCCTCTTCCATTAGAAAGCATATCTTTGGCGTATATGTATGGTGTAGATATTACAACCTTACCTAAACCTATGGCGTATGAGAGGGTTCCACTAGTGATTTGCTGAGGATTTAAATATGGAGTTATGTAGATATCAGTCATCTCTAGATAGTTTATTATCTCCTCCTGAGTAAGGTATCTGTTTACAAATATGACGTTATCCTCGAGTCCTAGTTCTGATACTATGTTTAGTAGTTTCTCTCTGTATTTCTCTCCTTCATTCCTTACTACCTTGGGATGTGTTCTACCTATGATCAGATATTTAACGTTGAATTCTTCTAGTACTTTAGGCAAAGCCCAAAGTACATATTCAATCCCTTTCCCTTCACTTAGAAGCCCAAAAGTAGACAGAATAAATGTATCATCTGGTATGCCTAACTTTTCCTTCATCTCCTCTTTAGATAGAGTAGGCGAGAGATTAGGAATCCCATGATATATGAATCTTATTTTTCCCTTATCTATGCGGTAGATATCTCTTAATAACCTGATACCACTAGGTGTCATAACGACTAGATACTCAGAGAGATTCCCTATCTCCTTTAATATACTCTTTTGGCTCTCAGTCGGCTCTGTAAGTATTGTATGTAGGGTGGTAACTACAGGGACATTGAGTCTATCTAAAAGATATAGGATATCATCCCCATCATTTCCAGAGAATAAGCCATACTCATGCTGTAGTGAGATACAATCTATCTCTAGTGAGTTGATAGTATCTGCTATATCGATATAGTTATCTCTCCCAGGATATATTAAGAATGATTTCTCATAATTAAAATCTAAGTTGATGTAGGAATCAGTAGGGGCAAAGACAAATATATCTATGTCTTTACTATTACTTAGTATCGCATCCACCAAATCCCTTGTAAAATTAGCTATTCCACACTCCTGAGGTGGATAAGTACTTATAAATGCTAATCTCACACTTATCACCCCCTAAAGAATGTGTTTTTAATACAAAAAGGCTATTAAGAGAGTAAAATTATAGCCTACTAAGATTAGCTAATAGAGATTTAAATTTTTTATCAGAACTATATTATACCATAAGTTCTATATACTTGCAAATCACTTACGACTTTTCTTCTCTAGTTCTTCCTTTAATCTTTGAAGTCCAAATAGTTTCGCTCTTCTCTGTGCCTCTCTTTTTGAGACAAAGAAAGTCTTGGCATACAGCTTAATTATTTTCGCCCTCTCTTTTCTTTTTATCCTTTCTCTTTCTGCCTCCTCGCAGATTTTTATGAGCCTTTCGAAGTTCAATAAGATTTCTATAGAAAGCTTATTTTTAGAGAGGGCTCTATTCAGCCATACCCTCCAAGCATCTGGGCTTCTACTTGGGAGATATTCTGCTAACTCTTTTGCTATTTTGCTTTTTATTATAGTATCTTTCAAATCTTGTCGCATATGTTCAAATATACTTCACCAGAATGAACTTGTGTCAGTATAATATAAAATAGAAGGCTTTTCAAGGAAATTCTGTTTATAACGACTGAGTCTTTTTCAGGCTTAGTCGTTTTCTTTTCTAAAACCAGGAAAAGGGAGGCGAAAAGGAGAGATCATGTTTGATGCTTAGAAAACTTGAAGAGTATATACAGAAGGATGCTTTTGTCGTTCCAAGCAAGGAGAAAAAGCCCAAACGCTCGTTTGTTGTTGTAGACAAGTTCTACCCAAGGCCCTTCTCAGAAGAAATTATGTCACAATACAGTTTCTGGTTTGTTGGTGGTAACGGAGACTTCTACTGGTTTGACAAGGAAGAAGGTATTTGGAGAGACAATGCAGAAGATTTCATACGAAACTACTTTAGAAAGGCGACAGATGTGCTCCAAGATGTTCAAAAGAAGGTCCACGTCCTTAATGAGATTGTAGCAGATGTTAGAGACCTTGCTTGGCAGGGAAAGCGGATTCCAGAGCCACCAACTACATTAATCCCCTTTAAAAATGGGGTATTTGATTTGGAAACTGATGAATTTAGAAGCTTCAGAGAAGACGACTACTTTACCTGGAAGTTGCCACATAATTACAGTGAAACTGCAAACTGTCCTTTCCTCTATGAACTTATAGAGTCCCTCATCAATCCAGAGGACACTATTTCCCTCTGGGAACTATTGGGGTATTGTCTTTGGAGGGGTTACGAATACCAAAAGATGTTCTTCCTTTTTGGAAGAGGTTCTAACGGAAAATCAACCTTTGCAAATATTTTGGAGCGAATGTTAGGAAAACAGAACGTCTCCCACGTCACGCTAAGAGAAATACAAGAAAACAGATTTGCAGGAGCTCAGTTGTATAGAAAACTTGCTAATATCTCTGGTGAGCTTGAGTATACAGAGCTAAAGAATACAAGACTTTTGAAACAGCTCTGTGGTGAGGATACAATAACTGTAGAGCGCAAATACCGGGACCCATTTAACTACCTCAATTACGCCAAGCTTATATTCCTGACCAACGAGATACCAAAATCCAGAGATACAACTCCTGCCTTCTATAGAAGGCTCTTTCTAATTGAATTTCCCAAGAAGTTTAGAGATAATCCAGAATTCTTACATACAATTAACAGTCTACCTGAGGAAGAGTATGAAGGTCTACTGATTCTAGCACTAGACCAACTTAGAAATCTCATAAGAAGGGGGCTTGTATTCATACAGGATAGAGAAGAGGGGGATCTAAAGAGGGAGTACCTAAAACTTTCAAGCCCTCTCAACCAGTTTGTAGAGGAGAATTGCATACTAACCTACTCTAGAGAAGACTTTATCTACAAGTATGAGTTTAACGAAAGATTCCAGAACTGGCTGGCAGACAAAGGAAGGACGTCGTATGATGAGAAGAGAATCGTAGGAGAAATGAGAGATCTAGGGCTAGAGGAAAGCCGAAGAGGTGAGAGTAACTGGCGTTGCTGGATTGGAGTAAGATGGAAGTAATGTAGAGTTTAAGATTTATAGTTGCGACTACCATGACTACCACGTCTACCACGTTTTTAAAACAATTTCTTCGCTCTATATAGATTTGTTTAAAATACCTGGTAGTCCTGGTAGTTGTGGTAGCCCTTTTGCCTTAGAATAATTATTATCGTTCTATCTTAAGGTCCATATCAAGACTTTTTAGATACTCTAAAGCCTCTTTTATGAATTTTTTCCTTCTTTTAAAGCCTTTTCTGCAGTTTCTTTATCTATATATGATAAGATTTCGTAGTCTCCACTTTCCCTATCATCTTTTAGATTTACTAGATACCTTCCTAAGTCCTTCCTAAATTTTCCAGTCCTGATAAAGAGGAGTCCAAATAGGGTAACTACTCCTTATACCCTATTACTAGTTCTCGAGTAACCTTATCCAATCCTTATTCCCTCATTTAACACATTACTAATAAACGGTGTCTGGAAGAGATTTTAATCTCTCAATCTCTTTTAGTGGAAATATCTTTAGCGATATTAATTTACCTGTTGAAAGTAATATATCTATAACCACATCATAAAGCTTATCTATAATTTCATCCTCCCTATTTTCAAGCACTATAAGTATATCATAGTCAGAATCTGGTCTCCAGTCGTCTCTTGCCCTAGAACCGAAAAGGAAACTCGCATCAAATATTTTTAGTTCATTTGCCTACTATTAATGAAACACAATCACGGCCTTATCGTGTTCTATGGTGGTATTAAGTTTACTATTTTTATTTTTTAGCTTATAATTATAGTCAAACTAGTAAGGATATATAAACTAACAGGAGGTTAAAGATGGTAAAAGACCCAGTTTGTGGGATGGAAATTGATGAAAAGTCAACAAAGTTTTTCTCTGAGTATTCAGGGAAAACGTATTTCTTTTGCTCTGAAAACTGCAAGTTAAAATTTGAAGCAAATCCAGAGCATTATATTGAGAAGTCGCCTCAGACGAACCATATTCACCACGAGCACAAGCACCATGAACATATGTCCCATGCTCACCATGCTCATATGGTTGAAGATTTTAAAAAGAGATTTTGGGTATCTCTTATCCTTACCATTCCTATTCTACTTTTATCTCCAATGATTCAAGAATTCTTAGGACTTGAGAAGCTAAGTTTTGCCGGTAGTTCATATGTTTTATTTATCCTTTCCAGTTTTGTTTACTTTTATGGTGGTTTCCCTTTTCTCAAGGGACTAAAAGATGAATTATCCCAAAGACAACCTGGAATGATGACCCTTATTGGACTTGCCATAACTGTAGCTTACTTTTACAGCAGTCTTGTGACTTTTGGTGTTGAAGGAAAAGGTTTCTTCTGGGAACTTGCAACTTTGATTGATATTATGCTCCTTGGACATTGGATTGAGATGCGTTCAGTTCTTGGTGCCTCTCGTGCCCTTGAGGAACTTGTAAAACTTCTTCCATCTGAAGTTCATCTGATTAAAGAGGATGAAACTATAGTAGATATTCCGATAGAAGAACTTAAACCAGGCGACAGAGTTTTGATTAAACCAGGTGAAAAGATTCCAGCTGATGGTATTGTTCTAAAAGGTAGAACATCTGTAAATGAATCAATGCTTACTGGAGAATCAAAACCTGTGGAGAAACAAGAGGGAAGTATTGTTATTGGAGGTTCAATTAATGGTGAGGGTTCCATAGTAGTTGAAATTACAAAGACAGGCAAAGATACATACCTATCACAGGTGATTGAACTTGTTAAACAGGCTCAAGAAAGCCGTTCAAGGACTCAAGACCTTGCTAATAGAGCTGCGCTTTATCTAACTTTAATTGCTATTTCCATTGGGGCATTAACTCTTATTATATGGCTTTTATTAGGTAAAAATTTAGCATTTGCTCTTGAGCGAGCTGTAACTGTTATGGTTATAACTTGTCCTCATGCTCTTGGACTTGCGATTCCTCTGGTTGTTGCTGTTTCTACAACACTTTCAGCCAAAAATGGCTTTTTAGTGAGGAACAGAATTGCCTTTGAAAAAGCAAAAGATCTCCAAGCAATTATTTTTGATAAAACAGGGACTCTTACAAAGGGGAAATTTGGAGTAACAGACATTGTTAAAATTAATACTGATGAAAGAGAATTACTTTCCATTGCTGGAGCCTTAGAATCTCATTCAGAACATCCTATAGCACAAGGTATTGTTCAGACTGCAAAGGAAAGAGGGATAGAACTTCCAGAGGTTAAAGATTTCAAGGCAATTCCTGGAAAAGGTGTGGAGGGATATATAAGTGGTGATTTATACCGTGTGGTGAGTCCTGGGTTTCTTGAGGAAAATAAAATTAATGTTAACAATGAAGAAATAAATCAATTATTGTCTCAAGGGAAAACGGTGGTTTACGTGCTTAAAGATGGTACGGTCCTTGGC
>JACIXS010000056.1 GCA_014360335.1 bacterium
TTCTGGACGGCTGTTAGCATCTATAACACCTAAAATCATATTTGCTATGAATAATAATTATAATTGTTGTTAATATAATTTTGCTCCCCCATCCTAGTTTTGAAGATCCCCCCAAGATATCCTTTGGTGAATTACACCAAGTGGCGGGGGGTTTACTCCCTATTGATCACCTCGTCTAGGGGGGGCCTACACTCCCACAATTTTATAGAGGGCACCCTCCCAAGCCACAAGAGCACCTAAATAGGCTTAAAGTGTCTCATAGAACATTCAAAAATTGTCAATGCCCCTTGACAAAAACAAATAAATAATGGGACTATTCATAGGATTAAGCTTTATGAGAAAATTTCAGGGAGTAGAAAGGGATGGTATCATTATGTTTACTTGCAGTTAGGGCTTTTATAAAAAATGATAAAGGTGAAATCCTCATAATAAAAAGATCTGCTACTTGTAAGACCAATCCATTAAAGTGGGAGTTGCCAGGTGGTAAAGTAAACCTTGGAGAACCCATAGAAGAAGCCCTTAAAAGGGAAGTTAAAGAGGAGACAGG
>JACIXS010000057.1 GCA_014360335.1 bacterium
CAACAAAAGAAGTGGGAAAGGGTGTTGGTCTTGGTCTTACAACGGTTTATGGTATTGTAAAAAACCATAAGGGCATAATAGATGTAAAAAGCGAGTTAGGTAAAGGTTCTACATTTACCGTATATCTTCCTGCATCACAAAAACCCAATAAAGTAGGAATTGTAATGCCCAGGGCTAAAAAGCAAAAAGATAGAACAGTATTACTTGTAGATGATGAAATGGTTATACTTGAGGTAGGCAAGGAGCTTCTTGAAGTAATGGGTTATAAGGTATTAACGGCATCTAATGGGTTAGAGGCTGTAAAGATTTATAAAGATAGAATGGATGAGATAGACCTTGTGATACTGGATATGATTATGCCAGGTAAGGGAGGAGAGGAGACATTCGTAGAATTAAAGGAGATAAACAGGGATATAAAAGTGCTTCTTGCAAGCGGTTACAGTATTGAAGGTTCAGCAGAACGTATTATGGGTAGAGGTTGTAGTGGTTTTATACAGAAGCCATTTAATCTAAACGAGCTTTCCGTTAAATTAAAGGAGATCCTCGGAGAATAAAAGAATTATTCTTTGTAGATGTATATACCACCGATTATTGGGTCAATCCCATGGCGCTCTAAAATAATATTTAATATCTTCTCGTTAATGGTTATATCCTTTGGCATAATTTTAACACCGGTGATGGAGAACACATCTTCTGCCACAATCATGCCAGGTTTTAACTCTTCCACAGATATA
>JACIXS010000058.1 GCA_014360335.1 bacterium
TTAAGTGTAAAGTACGGGTTCTCTGTAGTAGCCCCAATAAGTATTATAGAGCCATCCTCTACGTATGGGAGTAAAACATCCTGCTGTGCCCTATTAAATCTATGTATCTCGTCTATAAAAAGAATTGTCCCTTTCCCATATAACTTTCTATACTCTTCTGATTCGCCAAATATCTTTTTAAGTTCACTGACCCCACTTAATACTGCATTTACTCTAACAAACCTACAGTTAGAACTTTTGGCAATTATAAAGGCTAGAGTAGTCTTTCCACAACCTGGTGGTCCCCAAAGAATAATAGATGGGGGATTCTCTTTTCGCTCTATAATTCTCCTTATAAAACCATTATCTCCAAGAAGATGTCTCTGACCTAAAAATTCTTCGAGACTATCCGGTCTTAATCTTACCGCCAAAGGTAAATCCTTCTTTGAACCAAAATCAAAGAGGTCACTCATATAACTACACTAGCCTTCGTCTCTCAACCTTTTTCCCACAATAGGGACATACCCCCCAATTGGGCTCCAATGGCATCTTACAGTATGGGCATACCTCAGACAAACCCTTTCCACAGTATGGACAGTTATCTGCATCCTTTGGAATCATCCTACCACAAAATGGACACTTCTTCTGACTCTTCTGCCTACTTCTTCCTATCAGCCAGAAGGCAAGGATAATAATTATAAATATTAACCATACTAGTACTGGCAATTATTCCTCCCTACTCTATCGGCTCTATTACCTGGGGGAATTTAACCTTTTTGTCAATAATTCTATTTATCAAAAAAGAGATACCCATAAATGAAAAACCAAAAATAATCTTAAAAACTTCAGAGGAGAAGAATAATCCTCCTAAAAGGTATCCTCCCAAGAGAGCAATAACAGGCACTATGTATAAGATAAAGGCAGAAAGAATAACATATTTATCCTCTGTCTTTACCTTCACCTCATCCCCAATTTTCACTGGAGTATTCATCTCGATTCTTAATAAAACAGTATCATCCTTACCAAAAGGACAAATCCCACAGGATTTACATCTTTCACTCCTAGGGATAGCAACCTCTACAAATTTCCCATCAATCTTTACTACTCTTCCATTCGTTTCTGGTTCACTTAACATCTGGCTCTATTAAAGTTCCTCCTGTGACTTCAGAAGAAATTATCTCAAAATTTGGATTTAATACAAACTCCACATGGATCAGGTTAAAACACTTCTGACCCAAGACATCCTTCCTATAGATATAATGACTTACCCTTCCCTTTTCATCATACTCAGGGGAAGGTTCGCTTAATTTGTCTAATCTCACTCTTATTTCTTCTCCACACCTTTTACACTTTACAGTGTAATAAAAATCTCTACTTTCCTGAGGCTTTCTCTGAAAAAGTCTAG
>JACIXS010000059.1 GCA_014360335.1 bacterium
CCAAAAATTTACTCACAGATCAATCAAAGGTTAATATGGATAATCAGAGATTAATACTGGGTAATCACCTATCTTTTTACCATTTCTTACTCATGATTAACTAAAGGTTAATTATATTTATCAATGATTAATCTCTGGTTAAGTTTCTCTGAGCTTTTAAGGTTAGGGTCATCTTAGAAGAAGCTTCCTTTAATGTTAATAAAGAAGTATTTCCCAAAAGCTCATTTATAGTTTATTAGGCATATATATCGTTCCTTTAGCCAATCTTCAATTATAAAACGTTCAGTATCCTCTAAAGTTAGTTCTTTTTCTGCATATGTCAAAGTTTTGTCTAAGACTATAATCCTATCTATAGGTCCTAATTTTGTTGGAAAGGTAAATCTACCACTTACATTCGAATAGAGAATCCAACATTCTTTAATATCAGGTAGTATTCTCTCGGGATGAATCTTAGCAAAGAGGATATTACCTGGCTTTTCTATTAGTTTATACTCCTTTCCGTCTATAGCTATTCCAGTAGTTGAATAGCCTGCAAAGCCAATGAGATTGCTATTCTCGTCAATTCTATAAGACATACATTGATCTCCTTTGTAGGTTATTATGTGATTTTCGATCTCCTGTTTTTCTAAATCTATCCAGGTAGGAGGATAATGATTCTCTTTATCATCTTGTCGGAAAAATTCTCCTGACCAATTCTCCTCTACTTCATAATAATGTCTT
>JACIXS010000006.1 GCA_014360335.1 bacterium
TTCCTCCTGTTTCTACAGTTGATTTAACCATTACCAGACCGGAAATCTATTTTGGTGAATTGACGGGAAATTATGTCATTGTTAAAACACAAAATAGAGAATTCAATTACCCAAGAGGTACGGAAAATGTTTATACTCATTATGAAGGAACAGGTGGAGTGTCAATTTCTTCTTTGTTACGACGATTGTTATTTGCCATACAATTTCGTGATATAAATATATTGTTAACCAGAAGTTTTACTCCAGAGAGCCTTATCTTGCTCTATAGAAAT
This sequence comes from bacterium, assembly GCA_014360335.1. Lineage (GTDB taxonomy): Bacteria > DUMJ01 > DUMJ01 > DUMJ01 > DUMJ01 > DUMJ01. Next base: position 273 of record JACIXS010000006.1, read on the forward strand.
GTAGTGGAAAGGGCTAATAAAATAGCACCTTTTTTGATCTATGATCAAGATCCCTATATAGTAATTGCTGATGATGGAAAACTATATTGGATTTTAGATGCCTATACTATTTCCAATCGTTTTCCGTACTCCCGGCCCTATAACCGAATTTTCAATTATATTCGCAATTCTGTAAAAGTAGTGGTTGATGCCTACAATGGAAGTATAGATTTTTATATTGTAGAACCAGATGATGCACTGATTAGAGTCTATAGAAATATTTTTCCTAAACTATTTAAATCTATAGATGATATGCCCCAAGATCTACGTAAGCATATTCGTTACCCTGTTGATCTGTTTAGAGTACAGTCAGAGATGTATTCTACTTACCACATGCAGAACCCGGATGTCTTTTATAACAAAGAAGACTACTGGAATATTCCCAATGAAGTTTATTCAGCTAATGAAATAAGAATGGAGCCTTATTATGTTATTGCCAAATTACCAGGATTAAAGAAGGAAGAATTTATATTGATAACACCTTTTACCCCATCTAACAGGAACAATATGATTGCCTGGTTGGCTGCTCGTAATGATGGGGAAGAATATGGGAAAATGATAGTGTATAAATTTCCCAAAGATAGACTGGTATATGGTCCTATGCAGATTGAGGCACTAATTGACCAGGATTCTGAGATA
>JACIXS010000060.1 GCA_014360335.1 bacterium
GCTGGGATACTTATGATACATCTACATATGCAGACTTAAAAAAGATTGTTGATGAATTGCACCAGAAGGGTAAGAAGGTTCTTGTCTATGAAAGATGTGGAAGACTAGATAGAAAATACTGGGAAGAGCATAATGCAAGGGAAGAATATTTTGTTAAAGACAATGAGGGGAATACCCTTATTGAGGAGGCACCACTTTTCAATCCCGTTGATGCACCAAATAGAAAATTAAGCTGTTTTTTAGACCTTACAAATCCTAAAACTCTAGATTGGTGGCAGAACTATGTTTGGAAAAGACTTTTAGTAGATATAGGAGTAGATGGAGCAAAGATTGATTTTGGAGAGGAATTCCCAGAAAACGAAAACCTTAGGCTATACTCAGGAAGAACTGTGAAGGGAATGCACCATTACCACCCTGTGAAGTACAGCACAATGATGTACCGGCTTTATCAGAAGCTGCGACCTGAAGGTGGGATATGTTGGGCTAGGGGAGGAGGAATTGGAGCTCAGAGATATCCATTCATCTGGTGTGGAGACCAATTGAGAGAATTTCAATTTTTAAGAGCTATTCTATCAGCCATACTGAGCTCTGGCTTATCAGGCATCCCATTTATGTGTCATGACCTAGCTGGTTATATGCCAACAAGAAATCCAGAGGCAAATGACGAGAAGAAAGTATTTATAAGAGGCACAGAACTGGCATGTTTTACTGTAAATATGGAAACACATGGGACAGTAACAAGACCATACGATTTTCCACCTGAAGTAGTAAGTGTTTATAGATTTTATTCAAAAGTCCATTATGTACTAATCCCGTATCTAATAGAGCAAGCTCGCATTTCTTGTAATACTGGTATCCCTCTTGTAAGACATCTGTACTTAGAATTTCCAGAGGATAAAAGGGTTTACAGCATTGAAGATGAATATATGCTTGGAGATGGATTACTTGTCGCCCCTGTGCTTGAAGATTCTAATAAACGGGATATCTATCTACCAAAAGGTGTTTGGAAGGAGCTATGGAGTAATAGAGAATTTATAGGACCATGCGAATTGTTTGACTATCCTGCTCCATTAGAAATTATTCCTGTATTTATATCCTCTGATTCAAAATCTAATGTACTAAATAAAGTGGTAGAGCATATAAGAACCATTGAGCTTATCTAGTAAATTTAGGATGTTCAATATACACCTATGGGGTATTAATAAGTGTCCAGTTCTGTATTTATCTTTTTACATTGTCTGTTGTGAGGAGAGCCAAAACATCTAGAATTAAGAGAGGAGGCAAAGAGAAATTAAAAGTAAGATCTCCTGACTTAAGTGAATTTAGAGGTTCTTTTTAGTGAAGGAAAAGTCAAGAGATGCTGATTAACTAATCTGAATTAGAAGCTAAAAAAACAATTCTAAAAATTTAAGGACACAATCAAGGCAAGATTATAATATCTTTCTAATTCAATCTCTATTTTCTCTATCCAAGTTATAGATAATCTGGAACTCTATAAAAGATCCATTT
>JACIXS010000061.1 GCA_014360335.1 bacterium
TTTAACCTAAGGGCAAATATACTTCCAAAGCCAGAGGATACTAGTATAATTGCTAGTATTATAGAGAATGAGTAGACAGGTTTTCCCAGGTAAAGTATAAATCTCTGAATGATAGGGATTTCTACAAAGAGATAGCCTAAGCCTATAGCAAAGAAATAGATAGACAGATTAGAAATTCTACAAGACCCTGGAAGCATAGCTCTTTTTAGAATAAAGGGTAGCATAATTATAAGAATCGAAATTAATATGATTAAAAGAATTACCGCAATTATAATGATGTACCCTGCACCTCCAAAAGGTTGCCAGGTGCGACCCCAATTTCTTAGCATTGTAGGGATTTGGGCTCTCTTGAAGAATTGGAAGAAGAATGGTCTATCATCTCTAGGCGGGTCTATACGGAATGGGTATCTCTTAGAAAAATCCGTATCCTTTAGCATTCGTTGAAAGTAATCATAGTATATATCTTCAGGTAAGACGTTAAACCTATTTGCCTCAGCGGGTCTAAGACCATAAAGAAATACAGGATCAAAAGCCATAGACTCTAAAAAGTATTTGATTCTAT
>JACIXS010000062.1 GCA_014360335.1 bacterium
AATGATACACATATTCATTTTGAAGGGCACATAAACTTAAAGGAGAATCTTACCGCAACTGAGATAGTTCCATTGTATGGAAAGATAGAAAAAATACTACGAAATTATGGCATAACACATTCTACCCTTCAGATAGAGTATGAGTGTTGTAATGGTGTCGGATTAATCAAAAAGACAAGCCCATAAGAAGTTCTCCGAATCTGATATTTCCCTTGAGTATTACCCTATAAAAAGGGTATAATCTATTCGTGGATAAATTTTAATCTAAAATTGAGGAGGTCTTTAAACTATGGGAATTACAACCCCTTCTATAGAAGAATGGCGTCAGCTCTTTGACTTGGCTATAAAATTCAAGGAGACGAAGAGCTGGGAGTGGATGGACTATATAAACGTTTTTGGCGTGCAGGACCCTAATACAGGTGAGATCTGTTATTTTAATGTTGTAGACGTCTCAGGAGAAGAAGGCAATCTTTATGCCTTAGCTTTATATCCTGGAGATGAAGGATTAATCTCTCTATTAGAGATTTTAGATGAAAGGCGCCCTGAGGATGAACAGTTCTATTTTAGTGATATTATAGTAGTTCAGTTTTCCGACAGAGGGTTTCTTAGTAGAGAAGACCTAGAAATAATAAAAAAGCTAGGACTAAAGTTTAGAGGAAAAGGCAACTGGATTTCCTTTAAGAGAATGCTCCCAGGATATCTGCCTCGAATTATAAATAAAGAAGAGGCAAACTTACTACTTGCTACTTTAGAACAGGCTATAGATATATGTCTTATGTTCAGAGATAATCCTGAGCTAAAGGTTAAGGATGAGACCCTTATAAGAACTAGCAAAAAAGAGGGTCCAAACATTATCTGGGAGGATAAGTGGGTCGAGTTAGATTATCCCCCAGAAGAGTTGAGTGTCTATGACCCGAAAGAGGTAATAGAAAATGGCATAAATGCCATTAAGCCTCAGAGAAGTCTAGAAGAATGGGCCATAGACTTTCTTTTCTTACCTAATCCTGTAAGAGACGATGAAGAATCAGAAGAGATTTATTTTCCTTATTTTGGGATAGTGATGAACAATATAACAAAGGCAGGGATCAATTTTGGGATGTATAAATATTCTAGAGAAGACCGTTTAACATATCCAGTGGAATTGTTCCTTAATACTGTAGAGATAACAGATCGCCTCCCTAGGTCTATAGTTGTAAGAGATGAAGATGTGTATAATGTACTATTAGAGATAGTCAAACCTTTAAAGATAGCGTTAAAATTGGTGGAAAAGATAGAGCCAGCAGAAGAATTTAAGAGACTAATAAAGGGATCCCTAGAGGAATAGAATAAAATATCTTTCCCTTTCGTCTAAGTTAATAGGACTATGGGAGAATTGGTTCTTATAGATAATATAACCAAGATATATAGGATGGATAGCGTAGAAACTGTAGCTCTAAATGGGGTAAGCCTTACCATTAATAGGGGAGACTTCAAGGCTATTATGGGACCATCTGGGTCGGGCAAGTCTACGATGATGCATATCATAGGATGCCTTGATAGACCTACCTCAGGTAGAGTATTGTGGGAGGGGAAAGACGTCTCTCAACTCTCAGATGATGAGTTAGCTATAATAAGAAATCAGAAGATAGGATTTGTCTTCCAGAGCTTCTATCTTTTACCCAGATACACCGCACTCCAGAATGTAGAGCTTCCCCTTATATATAGGGGACTTCCTCCTAAAGAAAGAAGAGAAAAGGCAAAGATGCTTTTAGAAAAGGTAGGTTTGGGAGATAGGATACACCATCGTCCTACCCAGCTATCTGGAGGGCAACAACAGAGAGTTGCTATAGCTAGGGCTTTAGCTGTAGAACCTCAAATACTACTAGCTGATGAGCCTACTGGAAATCTCGATAGTAAATCTAGCCATGAGATTATGGAGCTTATATCAGAGCTTCATAATCAGGGTTTAACTATAGTCCTAGTAACGCATGAGCATGATATTGCAAGTTATGCGAAAGAGATAGTCAGAATGGCTGATGGAAAGATAGTTGATATAGAAAAAAGTTCTTGAGGTTAGGGGAGAGATGAAGATGAAAAGAAGATGGCTAATAGTTATTGTTATTTTACTAGGCATTTCTATAGGAGGTTACTTTTTTCTATCCTCTAGAAAAGCTCAAACACCTGCAGTTGCATCAGTTGAGACTTATACAGTGACAAGGGGAGATTTATTGGTCTCTGTATCTGGTAGCGGAGTTCTAGAGGCAAAAGACACTGTTGATATAACTAGTGAGGTAGGAGGGACAGTAATCTGGGTTGCTGAAGAGGGTTCAAGGGTAAAGAAGGGAGATATCCTATGTAAGATAGACCCTCACGATTATGAGTTGGCTGTTACCCAAGCAGAACTAAACTACAAGAATGCAAAGTTGAAACTAGAACAGGCTAAGATCAACCTAGAGAGTCAAAAGAAACAGTTAGAGCAGAATATCCGTGATGCCCAAACCAATAGAGATAATGCATACATAGAGCTCCAAAAGGCAAAGAGACAGCTAGATGATGCTGAGAGACTGTATAAAGCTAATGCTATTACTCTAAATGAACTTAAGACCTATAGGGATAATTATAGTAAGGCGCTGAATGCCTACAATCAAGCAGTAGAGAACCTTCGTCTTTTAGAATCTACAAAGGCTGACAAGTTAGCCCAGGCAGAAAGAGATGTTGCTTTAGCAGAGTCTTCTCTTGAACAGGCTAGACTTGACTTAGATAAGGCAAAATTGAATCTAAGTAAAACCGTTATATACGCTCCAATAGATGGAATAGTCGCCGATGTCTCTGTAAAAAGAGGTGGCCAAAATATAGCAAAAGAGACTACCCTTATGTCTGTCTTGGATACTAGCACTATGAAGATAAAACTAGAGGTAGATGAAACTGACATACCAAAAGTTAAGATAGGTCTCCCCGTAAGAATTACCTGTGA
>JACIXS010000063.1 GCA_014360335.1 bacterium
TTCGGAGAGGTTTTTCAAATCCTGGTATACTAGAATTATAAGTGCAATAGATGAGACAGAAGAAAAGACATTAAAAGAATTACTTGAAACATCGGCGAAGATTGATAATTTATGTAAGGGTAATGTCATCTGGATATGTGCATACGATATTAATAAACTTAAACCTATGTCTCTTTTACATCTAGTTCAAGCCCATCCTTACCTGATGTTAGGGGAAGAAGTGCTAGAGAATTTCATCTTTGTCCCCCAGGATAAGGTGATAAGTGGAACCACTACAGAGATACTATCTTTAATAGTCGATATCCTTAAGAGAGGAGAATACTATAAATCAGACCTAAAGGATACTTTAGACCTATATAAAGCACTATTTGAATCTACGGGAACTGCAACTGTTATAATAGAGGATACTACTATAATTTCTGTAAATGAGGCATTTGTCTCTTTAACTGGTTATACTAGGGAAGAGGTAGAGAATAAAATGACATGGATGGAGTTTATTCCATTGCAGGAAGACCTAGAGAAGATGCTAAGGTATAGAGAATTAAGACTTAAAGACCCGAGCTTAGCACCAAGAAGTTATGAGACTAGAATAAGGGATAAATCTGGGAATATAATAGATGTAAT
>JACIXS010000064.1 GCA_014360335.1 bacterium
CTTTGCTAACTCGTCAGAAAGATGCTTTGCATGGACATAGCCCAGATCTGGTGCTGGTCTTGTAAGCAATACTAGACTTAGAGGTTCACCCTTTGGAGTTCTCCTCTTACCATCAGGTCCTTTCTTAAATCCAAGTCTATCTAGAATCGCTTCAGCCTTCTTTGGGTCATACTTCATCATTTCTCCATACTTTTTCTTAATGTCTGGGAATTCCCATTTATCTAAAGCCTTCCAATCAGGCCATGGCCAAATTGTAGGATAAGACTTTTCTGCCATAGGATAAGTCTTTGCTAAGAGGTCTCTATTTGCAAGATACTGTATCGCCCATCTGAAGTCTCTCAAACTTGTTGGATATTTAGCGCAGTTATAGGTGAATCCTTGAGATACTGCATCCATATAAGGAGCAAGGACTACATGTTCGGTTCTTTTCTGAGCTGCCTTAATCATCTCCCAAGTAAAGATATGAGGTAAAGGAGCATCTACGCCACCTCGTATAAAGTCCGCAAGGTCTATATCGGGAGGGGGTGACATTCTACAGATTACATATTTAGGTCCAGGAGAAACTCCAAATACCTTCTTTGCCCAGTAATTTTCATTTCTTTCCCAGATGAATAGATTTAAGTC
>JACIXS010000065.1 GCA_014360335.1 bacterium
TCTAGGTCTATCCTCATTATCACACTAGATGGTCTCCTATAGAGATGCTCTAACATCTGAGAGTATTGAGCTCCTGTTCCGGTGCTCATCTCTAAGCTCTCTGAATAGACGAAGGTCAAATATCTTCCATCCCCTGAAAGTGAGAGTATCCCTGTATGGAATCCGAAAGGAGCAACATAGATCTCTTCTGTCTTTAATGTCTGTAGATTAACAGATTTAAGTATCCTACCATCCCAGTAATATGCAATGAGCCTTTTAGGGTCAAGGCATGATTTATGTGGAGAGATATTAAAATCATCAGTAAGCTGAACCATAAGCCCAGTATTCAATTCAAGACTGAATAATTGCCATCTGCCTGACCTTGTGGATTCTATGAGTAAGGTCTTTGAATCTTCTGAGACGAGCGTCTGGGTGAAGTAGGGATGTATGCTATGCCCAATACCATCTGTAAGTCTAGTAACTGTAACTCCAGTGTCTCTATCTTTTTCTTTTATAAACTCTATATGAAATGTCTTCCCCTTCACTTTGGACACCCCTTTTTAAGATTTTGCCTGTAAGGAATCGGGCATAATCTGCATAAGCTCAATCCTATTTCCATCAGGGTCCGTTATCCAGTATTGATAGTTTCCATCCTTGCCCCTGTTTGGTTTCCCTTGAATTGCTAATCCCCTCTCTGAAAGCTCCTCTAGGGTCTTATCTATGTCATCTACTAAGAGACATAGGTGCTGAAAACTTCTGTTATCATACCCCTTTTCTAGTTCTCCTTTGTAGGGGAATAGTTCTATGAAATTGTTCTTGTTTATCTTTAGATACACTATCCAGAGTTCACCTTGGTCATTATACAATCTAAATGCCTCTTTAAATCCTAATATACCGCAGTAGAACTTTAATGATTCCTCTAGATTTGAAACTCTATAAGCTATATGTCCTATACCTGTAATCATCTTTTACCTCCTATTCAGTTAATGCCTTTACTACCGTTTCTATTAATCTGTACCCTTCTTTTATCTCGCTTATCTTTGCATACTCCCTTGTAGAATGAGCTTCGCTACCACTTATCCCCAAAAGTAGTGTTGGTATTCCCTGTTCATTGAAGATATTTGCATCGCTTCCTCCACCCATATATATGGTATTTGGAGTAAAGCGGTTAGCCTTCATAATATCTACTGTCTTCTTTAGGAATTCACTATCCTTTAAGTCAAAACGGGTATACTCCCTCCTATACTCTAATTTCGCCTTACCTCCGCCCTCTTCTACGATGCTGGATGCCTTCTCTAGATTATTCAGTAAGGCATAGAGATACCCTTCATCTCTACTCCTATACTCCCCTCTTAGTTCTACCTCATCAGGTATAATATTTGTAGCCCTTCCACCTGATATTATCCCTACATTTCCAGTGGTCATATCATTTATTCTTCCAATGGGAAGAGATAATATCAGTTTAGAAGCTAACTGTATAGCATTTACTCCT
>JACIXS010000066.1 GCA_014360335.1 bacterium
TAGTCAACCGATTTAGAATCTGTCAAAAATTATTCGATTGTCCCTGTTATATCCTCATTAACATTAGTTTTTTCTACCATATAGGTTCTATGTAGGGTCTTAATAGAGAATGACCATCTAAAGGGGGAGATAACTTTGTTGTATCTATTCCAAACCTTTCCAGAATGGTTGGGGTAATGTCTTCTCTTCTTCCTCTTCTCATTACTCCTCTATCATTTGTAGCTAGAAATACATATGGAGCAGAAGAATGTGTTTTTTCTCCCTCATCAAAGCCATGGTCTGCGGTTACATAAATTAATGTATCCTCATATAAACCAAGCTCTTTAAGTTTTTCTATAATCTTTCCTAGCCAGTAATCCGCAGATATTATTGCTGAATTGTACTCTTTTGAATTTTCACCAAACTTATGGCCCTTAGCATCTATCTCACCAAAATGAATAAAGAAAAAGAACGGTTTATCTTTATATTTTTCAAGAGCTTCTAGGGCCTTAGTCCCTACATTTCTATCCTCTCCTAAGCCATTTACAAATAAGTCTAAACTGTCTTTGGTGTAGTAATAAGGCTCACCTTTATCTAACACATACTTTACACCGTTCTCTTCTATAATATTTCTCTGAGGTATATTTACTAATTTATTCTTCTTTAAGACTTTTTTCAGTGGTATCTTCTTAGGAGGAGAAATACCTAGGTTATTCTTTTTACTAATTATAGCAACCGTATAAAAATTATCCTTACCAAAATGTTCCTCTAACCTCTCAAAGATCGTATATCCTTTTGGAATAGGTTGATATCTAGAGTTGCTGTATACTCCGGTCTTCTCTGGCTCATATCCAGTCAGAATTTGAGCCCAACCAGCCTTTGTATCTGTTGTCCTCAGTATATCTATCGCCACTATGGTTCCTTCAGATATGAGTTTTTTCAGATTTGGTAATTCGTCCCTTTCTAAGCATTCCTTTATGTGATTCCTTTGTGCTCCATCCCAGCCGATAAGAATCACATTTCTTATCCTGTTTGTCTCTTGAGGATATAAGAGTGAAGGTAATATTACCAGTAAGATAATTGTAGACACTATAATCTTTCTCAACATAGTCACTTCCCTCCTATCTTGCAATCTTAATATTAATATTTTATATCAACATAAAATCGATTGATAATCTATCTCTTTCTTCATATAATCTTATCAGAATTCTTCGCTCAGGAGGTGTTTTTATGCTCTATGTAACTGAAACAGAGACAAGAGAATTAAAGGACCTCTCAGGGATATGGCGATTTAAAGTGGATGAGAATAATGAAGGGCTGGAGAGGAAATGGTTTAAAGAACCATTGAAGGACACTATCTTGATGCCTGTTCCATCTAGTTATAATGATATAACTCAGGACCCACAGATAAGAGACCATATAGGTATGGTCTGGTATGAGACAGAATTCTTTATACCAAAGAGCTGGCAGAATAGAAGGATATTTGTAAGGGTAGGTTCCGCATCACACACCGCTATAGTCTTTATAAATGGAGATAAAATAACAGAGCATAAGGGAGGGTTCTTGCCATTCGAGGGAGAGATTACAAACTCTGTAAGATTTGGTGAAAAGAATAGAATCACTATAATGGTAGATAATACGCTAACATGGGATATCCTAC
>JACIXS010000067.1 GCA_014360335.1 bacterium
CAAGGCCTTCAAAATCCTTCATATACTCTCTTTTAAGGGAGTGCAAGCGTTCTTTAACAAAATCCGCATCCTTCCCTTTCCTAGGCTTCGGAGCCCCGGAAGGTTCCCTAGTAGGTTTCTTCTCTTTTTCAAGTTTGGTGGAAACCTCCACCACTCCCTCAGTTTTTGGTTTTTCCATGCTACTTAGGCGGGGCTTCTTAGCAGGCTTTGGCCTCTTTTTGGAAATTTCTTCACCAGAAACCTTTTCTACCCTCTTTTTGGGTTTTATTTCACTTTTTGGTTTTTCCATGCTACTTGGACCGGGCCTCCCAGCAGGTTTTGGCCTTTTTTTGGAAGGTTCTTCACCAGAAACCTTTTCTACCCTCTTTTTTGGTTTTATTTCACTTTTTAGCTTTTCTAGGATGCTTGGGCGGGGGGTTCTCACACCTTTAGCTGGTTTCCTTCTTTTTGCTGGTCTTCTTTCAGGGATCATTGAGGTTGTTTCAACCTTTAATGATTGTAGGTCCATGCTCCC
>JACIXS010000068.1 GCA_014360335.1 bacterium
ATAGTTTGCTAAGTAAAGGTGTCTAGCCTGAAAATCTAGCTCTCCTGCTATAGCTTTCATGTTTATTATCTCCGCATCCTGCATTATATTTACTACTATGGTATCAATATAAGGTAATTGATTACCTGCTGAATCGATTTTCCAGTAGTATGGATTGCGCTCAAGGATTAATGGAGATCCACCAATACTAGGAATTTTAACTTTCCATGGGAACATAACAGGTCTTTCAGGGTTTGTTGTCCAATCATTCTTATTCCAGAAAAGTTCATACCAGAAGTTAAAATTTGCCTCTTTTATCATAGCTTCCAGTTTTTTCGGATCTTGATACTTTGGGTGGAACTGCTTCAAATAATGTTTGGGCATATATATTATTCGATCTCCTCCCCAACCTGTAGCCAAAACTGAAAGGAAATCTGGTTTAGGTCCAGCAAAGACTATCCTAAGAGTGTAGTCGTCTATTTTTTCAAATTTCGCAGGCTTACGGTCTGGTCCAAAGGTAAATCGCACAGGAAACGTAGGTGTAAGTTCTTTATTATTTATCACATCTTCATACCAGAAAAGAATATCATCTACAGTAAATGGAGCTCCATCAGACCACCTTAATCCTTTTCTTAAATAGAAAGAAAATATACTCTGATCCTTTGAAACCTTAATATCTTTCACTATGTTAGGTTTAGGTTTTCCTAGACGGTACATCTCAGCACAAAGTAACCCTTGAATAAGAGCTTCTTCAAATTCTCCTGGAGAAACCATAGCTGTATTTATCTTTCCTCCATACTGCCCAACTTCTTCTAGAGGTTCTACCACTGCTGGTTCTTCAGGTAATCTTTTCTCTAAAGATGGTAATTTCCCCTGTTTTACTAACTCTGCCAACATAGGTGCTTCGTTAAATCTAGTAATCTTCTTACCAGTTACTCTTTGATACTCTTGAACAGTACTATACTGTTTAGGAGATGGTATCTCTGCTCCAAAATTAAATGGTACAACACCCAATATAAGACTTACACAAACTGCTACCAAAAATATAACACGCAAGCATCTCATAATCTCTCAACCTCCTTATCATAAAGATTTATAAACTTATTTCTTTTCAGTCCTATACCCAAACCTCTCCGATAACCTCATCCCAATATCCTTAACTATACCTCCAAGTTCTTCTATTCTGTCTAAAGTTATTCTGAATATTGGTCCTGCTATTCCTAATACTCCTACCAATCCCTTAAAAGAGCCAAATATTGGGCTAGCTACTCTCCTTACTCCTATCCTCACCTCCTCATCATCAAATGCATAACCTCTCAAACGAATCTCCTCTAACTGCTTTCTTAAGATCTCAGGATTAGTTATCGTCTTTTTAGTAAAAGAAGGGAGCCCAACAGAAGAGAGATAATTTTCTAAAAAATCCTC
>JACIXS010000069.1 GCA_014360335.1 bacterium
TAAGTGGATAAAGAAAAATCTCCTCAAAGCCTCAATTGTTAGCAATCAATATTTAATATGTAAAGAAGAGATAGAGAAGTTATTAAAAGAAAAAGGAATACTCAAGACTAATCTAGAGACTAATACTCGGACTAGTCCGGAGATTAATACAGAGACTAGTCCAATAGGAGGCCAGATTAATCCACAGATTAATATCACTTCAGATCAGATTAATCTGATTGATAACCTTAAAAAAGAAATCGAATTTTTAAGAGAAAAGATATCTACTTTAGAACGAACCATATCTATCCTAGAGCAGGATAAACAATTTCTTCAGGCACAGGTCCAACAGTTAACAAATACACTAAGCCTATTAACAAAAAGGCAACTGCCTGAGCCTAAGGGAGTTATAGATAGAATAAAAGGCTGGTTTAGGAAAGAGTAAATAGTAATATACCTATAGAAAATCTATTGCTGAGTAAATCCTAGTCCTTCCTTGATAGCGTTCCGTTCATCCGTGCTATGGTCATTGATAGGTCTTTTATGGCAGATTCTAGGCTCTCTATCTTTGACTCTATCCTTACAAGGAGATAGACTGATACAACTATTGGAAATCCCCAGTTTGCTATTGCCTTGAAGAGTTCTTCTATAAGATCCACCTCCTATCTGGTCCTAGGTCTAGATGTATGAAGTTTTTAATCCTATAGACTCCTATCCCTCTAAATCCTACCGCCCTTGCTAGAGTCTCTAGCTCTTCCAAGCCATAGTCTTTGACTACTATATCAACCGCTAAGCCCTTAGTATGGTAACTATTATCGTTTCCTCCTACCTCTTTATTATGCTTTGGACATCTATAGCCACTTGCTATTATGATTGGTCGCTTGATTCTGTCTCTTAAGATTTGTAGCCTTTGTACAAGTTCGCTATCAATCTTAACAGCCCCACAGCACTT
>JACIXS010000007.1 GCA_014360335.1 bacterium
AGTAAGTTGCGCTAAGGCATTATTAGCCATATTTAAGGCATCTTTATCTTTAGTAAGAGCATAATCTAATAATAGCAAAAAGATATCTTTAGGATACCTTTCAGCATTCCAATTTCCTGGTGTAGCATGTTTCCAGCCACAGACATTAGGATCCCATATGTTTTTATACCCCTCTCTACAGAGGATAATTTCTTCCTTGTAATTTCTAGGGAAGGAATAATCTAGAGAGCCATAAAGATTAAGCCATTTAGGGACAAGATCTAATACCGTTCCGTTAGGAATAACTAGAATCTTAGAATTTATATTTAGCGTTTCCCCTTTGTAAGTTTTGTAGGGAACAAAAGCAGTAGTTTCATTTTCTTTCACAAATTCAGACACTGAAGGCAAGAATAACCCTACTAAATGATTGTCTTGACCTTCATACCAGTTTGGGGAACAGAATATAGTTGACAACTGGGTATTATCTTTCCAGAGTAATCCAACTAAGTATTTATCAAGCTCTATCCCTATTGCTGGAGTTGTGATTTTGTAAGGATTAGGTACTAACCTTAGATTGTATGGCTCTATAACATCTAAGGTATTAGAAGATCTCTCCTCTCCTTCTAGCCATTCTAATCCTGGGAAAAGCGCAGACTTTCTTGTAACTCCCCAAGAACGTTCCCCTATACGAAGCCATGGGCCATCAAACCTTAGAATTTTAATTTCTTCTTTGGGCCTTAAAACATAGGATACGTCAATAGTTTCTTTAGAAGATAATTTAAATGTAACTTGGAAATCGTATAGGTTACTAGAGTATTTAAGTACTACTTTATTATTTTCTAAAGTATTTATATTAGGAGAAATTACCTCATTTACTTCTTTTCCTTTATTAATATATATCAGTCGTGAAATAGGGTGGATAACAGATAAAAAGGTCAATCTGTCTCCGGTTTTCCCATAGAATAGAACAGAGCTAAAACTGTCTCCACTTCTAGCAAACCTAACTAGAATGTTCTCACCTTCTAAAGTTATATCTTCAGATTTAGATACCATTATATCGTCTCTAGCTATGAAAAGACTGATGTTACGTTGTGCTAAGATGGAGTTATCAGAAAGTATTGACACAGTTGTATTATA
>JACIXS010000070.1 GCA_014360335.1 bacterium
CCGCACCCTGGTGGTGGAGGACCTGCAGACCGCCCGTCGGGTGATGGAGCGCCTGCGCGGCAGTTTCACCATTGTCACGCGCGCCGGCGAGATCGTCCGCTCCAGCGGGAGCGTTACCGGCGGGGCCGGCGCCGGCGAGCGTCAGGCCGGCATGCTGGCCCGCGAGCGCGAGTGGCGAGAACTGCCCGGTCAGATTGCCGCCGCCGAAGAGCAGGCGGCCGCGCTGACCCGCGAATTGGAAGAAAGCCAGCGTGCCGAAGCACGCTACCGCCAGACCGCCCAGGACCTGGAACAGGAGCTGGCCGAACGACAGCGTCAGCAGTCGGGCCTGGAAACGCGCATTGCTGAGCTTGCCCGCCAGCAGGACAGGCTTTCTCAGGAAATCGAGTGGCATCAGCGCTTGATCGCGCAGTCGCGCAAGGAAGTGGAAGCCACAACGGCACGGCGGGTCCAGCTTGCGCAGGAGGCCGGCCAGCTTGAGGAGCGCCAGCGCGCCCTGGAGGGACAGCTCCAGCAGTTGGAGGAGGCGCGCGCCGGCATCGTAGATGAAGAGCTGGTCAGTCAGCTCAACACCCTGCGCGCCGCGCTGGCCTCTGCGGCCTCCCGGCGGGACAGCCAGCTTCAGCTCCTGCGGAACTTCCAGTCCATGCTGTCCCAGGCACATCAGCAGATCGAGGGCAAGGAGCGCCGCCTGCACGAGCTGGAGGGACAGATGAGAGAGCTGGAGGAGCGCCGGCAGACTGCGGATGCGCGCCGGCAGGAACTGCAGGCGAACCTGGCGGATATTGATGCCCAGGTCCAGCCCATGGAACGGCGCCTGATGGAGCTGGAGCGTGCCCTGCAGGCCCTGGTGGCCGAGGAAGAGCGCCGGCGCCGCCAG
>JACIXS010000071.1 GCA_014360335.1 bacterium
AACCTGTTCTACGAGTAAAATATAGTCTTACTTCTTGTACTCCTCTTTATACCACTTATTTAAGGCTTCTAAAGCCTTTTCCCCACCCCTAGCTTTCCATTCACTTACAAACTCATCAAAGTTACTTAAATCTAAGTCTCCTGTAATGAATCTTATAAAATATTCATTAACTAACGAACTAAGGTCTGCTGATACACTTATAACCTCTGGAAGAGGTGGAGCATATCCATCTATAGGGTATAGTGTACAGTATGGGGCAACCTGATCAGAATATACCTTAAATCCTTTATCACGTAATCTTACAGCGAAAGCTTCTTGAGTATCTACTAAGATATAATATATCTGCCATCTTCTATTCTGGTATTCTGGGAGAAGCTTTATTTCACCTTTTTCTCTTATGTAATGTTTTCCTTCTATACCAAACGAGACAAAGTTGTAAATATCTGGTCTAGCCATAAGGTCTAAGAATTGCATTGCTTCTTTTTTATTTTTACTCTGGGCAGGTATTATTAGAGTAGTCCTTAAAGGAGAGCTATGGTTGGCAATTCCCCATCCTCTAGGTCCCTTGGGAGGTGCGATA
>JACIXS010000072.1 GCA_014360335.1 bacterium
ATCAAGCATTTAGGCCATAACCCTTTATAAGAGATTTCATCTTGGTTTAGGAACGATTCTTTATTTTTAATATCGAATAGATGATAACTAGTTAAGATTTTAGTCTTTATAGTATCTTTTTCTCTGCAGGTAACGGAGAGAAAAGTCCCCTTCATTTCGTCTATAGGAAACACATAATTATTATTTATAGTGAAGTGTCTAAACATTCCATCGGGTGTAATTTCTATCTTTCCTGTTCCTATTCCTCCTAAAGGGACCCCTACTATATCTTTTAGATTTATCTTCATTTTCGATTCCTCCTTATTTAAAGTCTAGGGGGCGGAAGTACCTCCGCCCCTCCAAAATACTCTAGTATATTACTTAGTTTTTATTATTTTGACTTCATAAAGAACTGTACTGGCTCGTACATATTCTCCCAATAGACATCGTAACCGCTATATCCTGTTCTAGGTACATTACGCAGCTTATTACTTACTAGACAAGGTTGAGGAACTAAACCTACTGTACCTATTATCCAAAGATTCCTTGCTTGAGAACGTAGAATCTCTCTCCCAGCTAACGTTCTTTCGGCTTCCTTAATAGTTGATTGCATCGTTTCAAACCACTTAAATAGTCTCTTTATCTCCAAAGGTGGTTCCTCTCCAGACTTACCACCGGTAGAGTACCAAGTATACCAAAGTGGAGCAAATCCGGTCTGCCCAGAGACAGGTACATACCATTGAGGTTCTAAGGTAAATAGAATATCTGTGGATCTGTCTATGTGCCAAGTATCTGCATCTAACTCATTTGCTCCTCGCCTTGTGCCAATTAAACTACCTCCTTCAGGTTTTAATGCCACTTTTACCCCAATATTCTCCCAATATTTCTTTACTAGTTCTAAGATATCAGCTACTGGAGCTTCGCTAGCAGGGTCAAACTCTATAGTTAAGCTTAAAGTCTTTCCATCAGGTCTTAATCTGAAACTATCTTTATCTCTCTTAGTTAATCCAATGCTGTCTAGTAATTTATTTGCCTGGGTTGGATTATATTGAGCGTATGCAGTGTCAAATCCTTTCTCAAAATATCTACTTTCTGGTACAACTGTAGCTTGTCTAGGAGTTCCTAAACCTAAGAATATTAATTGATTAATCTCTTCTCTATTTATTGCTAGAGATAACGCCCTCTTAAATCTTACGTCGTTTATAAGTTTTCTTAGGATTGGGTCTTTATGGGTGTGATTCAATCTAATAGCTAGGGCATTACCCCAAGTCTGTTTCCAAAGATTTACTGTATAGTTACCTTTTTTCTCATTCTCTTTGAGAAGTGTGTAATCTTTCAAATTAGTACTTATAAGTCCAAAGTCTACCTCCCCGCTGACTGCTTTAAGATTCCAAAGTTCTCTATTTCCAACAGCAGTTACCCTGATGTTATCTATATACGGCAACTGATTTCCAGCGGTGTCAATCTTCCAATAGTAGGGATTACGCTCTAAAAGAGCATACTCTGTAGTTACTTTTGTAACTATCCATGGTTCTATAGTAGGAGTTCCAGCACTGCTTATTGAGTGTCTTGTGTTAGCCACCTCAGAGAATAGATTATACCAAGAGTTAAAACCTTTTTCTCTAGCTAGTTCATTAGCTTTAGGATTATATTTAATATGAAACTGTTGTAGATAATGCTTAGGAAGATATGAGCCCCAAGTTAAAGCTTCTCCTCTGTCTCTAGTAAGATGGTATATAAACATTGGGTAAGGAACCGAAAAGGAAAATTCTATGGTATAATCATCTACTTTTCTAACCTTAAAGACTTCTCCTCCTGGTCTGGCCCATGCTGGAAGTGTTGGCACGAGATCTTTGTTGAGGAGCACATCTTCATACCAGAAAACAAAGTCATCCGCAGTAAAAGGATGTCCATCAGACCATTTCATCCCTTCTCTTAAGTATATAGTACACTTTTTATAATCTCTTGAGTACTTATAACTTTTCGCTGCATTGGGAACAATAGTTTTGAGGTCAGGAAGTAGCTTAAATAGCCTTTCCGCTTTCCAATTAGCAAGAGCCCAACCCATCGGATTTCCGAAATCTGCTAAGTTTAGAGTCCCTCCATATTCTCCTATCTCCTCTAAGGGTTCTATTACTCTTGGCTCTTTAGGAAGTCTCTTCTCAATAGGAGGAAGCTTTCCTGCTTTTACCAATTCTGTCAACATTGGAGATTCGTTAAATTTTGTAATCTTTTTGCCGGTAATCTTTTCATAATCTTGTAATGTAGTGTAAGACTTGATAGTGGGCATCTTTTCCTGAGCAAAGCCCCATAACGTTGGCATCCCAATCGAGACACTTAGAATTAGTACTAGGCACAATAATCCTATGCGTTTATTCATACTCTCACCTCCATTGCAGTTTACTATTAGCCTACATTATATCGCATCCGTTTTTAAACTGTCAAGTATTTCAAAATCATTAATCGGATACATCTTGACACTAATATATGTGCTATATTATAATTAGCAAAAAACTAGAGGAGTACTTTAATGAAAGATTTTACCGATTCTAGTGGTGGAAGGTTTACTAGAGGGGAAGGAGAATGGAAGCCCTTCTCAATAGAAGGAATTCAGGCTGATTTCTATGTGGCTCCAAACGGAAACGATAATTGGTCAGGTAAGCTACCTGAACCTAATGAAGAGGGTACTGATGGACCATTTGCTACTTTAAAACGAGCTCAAGAGGCTGTTAGACGTTTAAAGGAGGAAGTATTTCAAGAGAAAAGGAGACCTCCTGAGGCACGATACATTGGTTCCTCACACAAATATGGAAAGGGGAAAGATATTGTAGTTTTAATCCGGGGTGGATATTATCTCCTGGAAGAACCTCTTTATTTTGGTCCAGAAGACGGAGGAGAAAGGTGTGAGACTGATAAACCTTCCGGTGCATTTGAATTTAATCTCCTGAAAGATTACTATGTTACTTACGCTGCTTATCCTGGAGAGATTCCTATTATAGCTGGAGGTAAGAGGATAGTTAACTGGCAAAAGGAAAATAATAGGTGGAGTGCATACCTTACAAGAAATGAAAAGGTTGAAAGTTTGATTGTTAATGGAAGAAAGCAGAGGCTTGCAAGAATTCCTAATGAGGGATATTTCTATCCCACTGAAACGCCTACTAGTGCTGAAGAGTTTAGGTTCTGTAAAGGAGATATTAGAAAGTGGGAGAAACTAGAAGGTAATAGAATAATCTTCCTTTTAAGATGGCATATTGGTATAAATTCGATTAGAGAGATAGATGAAGAGAATTGTATTATCAGGCTAGAAAATTCACAGCCAGGGCTACTTGAAGTACCTCCTAGATATTACGTAGAGAATATAGAGGCATTACTTGATGCTCCAGGAGAGTGGTACTTTGATATACATACTGGCAAGTTGCTTTTAATCCCTCCTATGGATATTGATGACCCTAATAATGCTTTTATAGTTGTTCCTACTATATCTAGTTTGATAGTAGTTACAGGTAGACCAGATAAACCTGTTCGTAATCTCAGATTTTATGGACTCTATTTGCAAGGAACAGCTTCAGGAGGTAGTGCTGTTTCTTTTGAATATGCTTGGAACTGTGAGGTTTTAGAATCGAAGTTTACAGGATTAAGTGGTATAGCTATAAAGGTAGGTAAAGGATGTTTCGGAACACGTATCTATAAAAATGTAATTGATGGGGCAGATGGTGGTGGGATTCATATCAATGGCCTTGCCTATCCAGAAAGATGGACAGATATAATTGACGGTACAGTTATATCCTACAATCGTGTGTCAAATGCTGGAAGAGTTGCTATTTATTCAGCTAACACTTTAAACACTACTATATCTCATAACGAGGTAAAGGATACTGCCTGGGCTATTAAAGTTGGAGGCTGGTCTAATATTGAAGAAGCTATAGATGGGGGTTATAGAGTAGAATACAACCACATTCATCACGCAATGATTGATGCAGATGATGGTGGAGCTCTAACTGTAGCAGGGCAGACTTCAAATTCTATAATAAGAAGAAACCTAATACATGACATACAGCCGTCTTACTTCAATGAGAATACCGCTTTTATGTTTGATAATTGGTCTGCTGGTTGGGTGGTGGAAGAAAATATATATTACAATCTTAAACAAGCTCCTATGAAGTTATGCGCAGCTACCCTTGCAGATAATGTATATCGTGATAACTTTTATATTGAAAAGTCTATAGAAAATGAACCAGAAGGTATAATAGATGGTAAACCAATTGTTGAATATAGAAGCCTTAAGATAAACAAAAAGGAATTTAGGACTGGTGAAGTAGTGAAGATTTCTTGTTCTGTTTATAATAAGGGAGCTACTGGAGTTGAGAAAATAGCTTTATTTGTTAATGGAAGAATAGTTGAATTCAGAAAGGTTCCTGTTATCAAAAATAATGAGCAAGAGGTTGAGTTCGATTTAAAACTTTACGAGCCAGGTACATACAAGATTTCGGTAGGAGGTCTAGAAGATTTACTTTCTAGTCCTGAAGAGATTATTGAAGTATCAGGGAATAAGTTTCAGTTTGTCTGTGATAAACTAAAGTTGTCTGAAGAGTCTGGGATAATACCAGTTGGCGACGAATTAGAAGTAAGCGCAGAGATAAAAAACATAGGAGATCTAGGGATTAAGGCTCTTGTTCCTTTATATCTTAATGAGAATA
>JACIXS010000073.1 GCA_014360335.1 bacterium
TTCCAAAAAATTAATTGCGGTCTTCCTAGCGGTATTACCGTTTCTACCAATTCTACTTATGAAAGATACTTTAGATATAATATTTGTATTTATCGTTGGTTTATATAACCTGTATCTATTATCTAGAATTGTTAAGAGGCTGACTTATGGTTCTAGTGTAGAAGAGTTTGAGAAAGTTAGTCCAATAGTTATTATAATCACTATAATTTCGATAGCTGTATCTCTTGCCTTTCCAGATAAGGCCATCATTTACAATAGAGCTGTTTTGCCTTACTTTGTTGTCTATTTAGTCTCTACTGTTATTCTATTAAGGACCTTAAGATATATAGAGTACAGTTCTAGCGAAAACAAGGACATAAACAAGGTGAACTTAATCTACTCCATCGGTATTATAACCATCTCTTTCCTTTTGAGTCTGCCAACGATACGGACAATACTTTGGAGAGGAATCACAGTTGGATTTACATACATCATTAGTATCTTCCTTATGGGATTAGCATGGCTTATATTCGGGATACTGTATCTCTTTGATAAGATTGTTGCTCTCCTCGGGAGATTCTTTAAGCCGGTAAAAAGAGGGCTTCCTGAGATAAAGACAGACGAGTTAACTAATAGAATTCTTAATATGGCAAGGATGGGAGAAAGTAAAGAATTCGTAGAAAAGAAAGCTACTACATCTTCTAATGCTAACCAGATACTAATAATCATCTTTAGCATAGTGATATTACTTATTGTGGCTTATATCGCATATGTTCTCTTTAGGAGATACGAATCTAGACAGAAACCTAAAGAAGAAGATTATATAGAGACAAAAGAGTTTATTACAATAAAAAAAGAAGAAGGCTCTAATGTCTTAAAGAGAATTCTAGAAAGATTTAGGCCTAAAGACCCAATAGAGAAGATTAGACTTTATTATAAGAAGTATCTTTTAATGTGTAAGGAGAAGGAGATAGGTTTAAAAGAAAGTGACACAACTTTAGATATATACACTAAATCAAAAGATTTCTTTAATAAAGAGGTTTTACCCAGGATTAGAGAGATTTATATAAGAGTGAGATATGGCTTAGAGAACCCTTCTAACGAGACAGTAAAAGAATTTATTGCCCTATATAAGAGAATCAACTCTAAAAACTAACTTAAAATTGAGGGACACTTATAATTGTTCCATTCTCGTTTCCAAGCACTTTACTAGATATATAAGCAATCACTACAGTCCTTATTAATACATCTCTACTAGACCTTGGGCCAACTATCGCTACCTCAAATCCATTTGGGAATCCATCTCCAGTGCTATCTGCATTGGCAAACTTAGGTATATCTACATATCCCATACTGTTATAACCTATAGCATAGTATACACTTCCAGTTGGAAGTCGCTTTACACCAAAATCTTTAGAAGCAAGACTGGTATCCATCTGGATTCGATGATTATTCTCTCGACGAATATTCCCATTACTTTCTAAAGAATAAAATTTAGCATTCTTTAGGTCAACAGAATATCTCATACCAGTATTATATAGAGCTGTAACCAAAGCCCTCTTTTTATTGTTATCTACAATGCTATTTATCGGCAGATAGTCTATATAGACTTCCCTAGACTGAGCTTTCAACAAAACTATTGGATTTCTATCATTTATTCTATAAGTATTATCCTTTGCTAGAAAATAATAAACAAACCTATAAATATCGAGCCTATACTCGGTTCCATTTACTGTAATTTCTATTGGGCTAAGATACCTTGCCATAAAGAGCACATTACCAACCTTGTCTGGATTAGGAGGAAAGCTACCTGTCTCATTTATAATTGGCAGTTTATTTCTATCTAATTGGGCAAAGTTAGATAGGACATTTAAAGAAATTATATCTTTATAACTAGAGTTATCATCAAATATCATAGCTGATTGTACTACATCAGTCTTTAAATCTTCTATAAGTCTCTGATTTATCAACTTTATATCATTAGTAACAGTTATGGTAGTTGTAGAAAATATTACC
>JACIXS010000074.1 GCA_014360335.1 bacterium
TCTACTAGTTCAGGTAACTGCCACTTCCTATCACTAGAAGGAATAACTATACCAATTTCTGCCTCCTCCCCATCTGTAGGATTGAAAAGATATGCCTTATAAGTAACTCCATCTTCCAAGTCCTTTACCTTGAAATTATTGTAAAATAATGGCAGATATATAATACGAACCTCTCTAGGGATCCCAGCACAGTAAGGATAGTAATGATTCCTTTTATTCTCTTCTGATACTTCTACCTCTACCCACTCAGGATGTGGCTCAAATTTCCACCATCGATATCTCTCCAATAACCTCTTTGCAATACCTAATTGCCTTGAACCAGAAAGTTTATATGCTATTTCCCAAGGAGTATTCCCCCAACTCATTCCATGAGGAGAAGGTCCATATGGTTCATCCTTCCTATTAACTTGCCAGATTCCATTTGCTCCATACGTATAGCCACAGGCTCCATTTAAGATAGTCGCCCAGAACATAAGTCTCTGAATCTGCTCTTTACACTGCCCTCCTATCCCCTCATAACACACCTCTCCATTAATTACTGGCTTCCTGGGTTCTCCATTATAAGACTGTCTAACCCTAAATACAGTATTCCCTATACTATTATCACTATGACCTGTCTGAAGCATATCAAAATCTATGACCTCTAAGATAGGTGTAAACTCTCTAGCATATGTTCCAGGATGAATAGTCACAGGTCTATGAAATGGGTCTATCTCTCTTAGGTATCTTCCTACCTCTATCCATCCTTCTCTCTGGAACTCCCTATCTCTATCCTTCTCTTTCGACAAGTAATAAGGCATATCATACTCTCCTGCTAAACACCAGACTACCGGATAAGCAGAATACCTTGCCACTAGATATCTCCAATGCTTCTTCATCTTTTCTATCCCTAACCAAGGAAGATAGTAACCCCAACTTCCCACAATACAGGGGACAAGTCCTGACCTAACAAGCCAACCAATCCTTAGGTCTGCCATATCAAAGTAACTGGGATTTATTCTAGAAAAATCCTTCTCCCAGGGGAAACCTGCCTCATTTGCCCCTCTTGAATCAAAGGCAGGCATATCAGGATAAAGACCTGCTACAATCTGAATAACAGAAAAACCTTTCTCTACTCTATCTTGGGTTAAAACCTGAAATTCCTCTGGCCAAGAGAGTCTCTTACATAATCCCATCCACCAGGTATCCCCTAGCCAGAAAAATGGAGTTCCATCTAAATGCTCTAAATACCTTTTACTTTCACTCACCTTGATAGGCCCATGCTTGAATAATGTGTTATCCCCCTCATAAGGGATAACCTCTAATTCTCCCTGCTGATTACTAAGACTCAGATTAGATGAATCTGAGCAAATTGTTCGAAACTTATGCCTTCCTATCTTAGGGCTTGCGTAACGGATCTTCCAGATGTTTCCACCTGCCCAAAAGGCTGGGATAAGCTTTTCTTCGCCATCAGGCTCAGTGAAAACTGCAGAAACATCCACCTCA
>JACIXS010000075.1 GCA_014360335.1 bacterium
TACAATAATTTCAAGGTAAAGGACTTGGAAGATGGAGTTACTTATAAGGCATATCTTTTCAATCCTACAGATGGGGAGGAGGCAGAAATTGGTATAGTTATTCCTTCTAGTGATAGGAAGTGGCAGTTACCTGAACTAGTAGAGGGATCTGGGATGAGACTCCCTATATATCAGGATTGGATTTTAGTTTTGGAAAGACTAGCATTTTAGAGAAGGAGAGGTGATAATGCTATGAAGGTAGCTGTTCTAGAAAGGATAAAGAAGATTTCCATAGAGGAAAGAGATATTCCAAAGCCCAAAGATGACGAAGTTTTAGTAAGAATAAAATCTGTAGGTGTCTGTGGCTCTGATATACACTATTATAATGAAGGAAGAATAGGTTCCTTTGTGGTAGAGAAGCCACTAGTCTTAGGGCATGAGTGTGCCGGAGAGATAGTTGAAGTCGGTTCCAAAGTGAAGACTTTAAAAGTAGGGGATAGGGTTGCTCTAGAACCTGGGATACCATGTAGAAAGTGTATATACTGTAAGACCGGTAGATATAATCTCTGTCCTGATGTGGTCTTTATGGCAACTCCTCCAGTTGATGGGGCTTTTGCCGAATATATTTCGCATCCTGAGGATTTTACCTTTAAACTTCCTGATAATGTCTCTTTTGATGAGGGTGCTTTGATAGAACCTCTATCTGTAGGTATTTATTCAGCTGAGAGGGCTGAGATAAGACCTGGAAATACTGTATTGATTTTTGGGGCAGGACCAATAGGTTTAGTAACTCTTCAGGCGGTTAAGGCTTATGGAGCAGAACAAGTGGTAGTTGTGGATATAAATGACTTTAGATTATCAAAGGCTAAACAGCTTGGAGCAGACTTAGTTATAAATAGCAAAATTGAGAGAATAGATGATTATATTAAAGATAGGGTAGATGTAGTTTTTGAGGCTTCTGGTAACTCTTCTGTTATAAGTCAGACTACAAGATTTGCTAAA
>JACIXS010000076.1 GCA_014360335.1 bacterium
ATTGGTATTAGTAGTATAGTTTTGGCTAGAGAGAATGACCCTAATGGAGCTGTAACTGGAAGTATAATAGATATATCTACAGAGGACAAAGTTTCTTTACTGGATTTAGCAAACGCAGTAGGACATAATAAGGTAGCTATTAATTTTATATGGGCTCTTATATCTGGCTTTCTCGTTATGTTTATGCAGGCAGGATTTGCAATGGTAGAGACAGGATTTACTAGAGCTAAAAATGTAGCTCATACTATGGCGATGAATTTCTTAATCTATGCTATAGGTATGATAGGTTTTTGGATCTGTGGATTTGCATTTATGTTTGGAGGGGTGGGACCTATAGGTGCTTTAGGTGGGTATGATGGATTAAATCGAGAACTCAGCATAAATCTTTTTGGTAAAAACTTTGGCCTATTAGGATTAAAAGGGTTCTTCCTCTCTGGAGTTTCTTACGATGTAGCGGTCTTTGCATTATTCCTCTTCCAGATGGTATTTATGGATACGGCAGCTACTATCCCTACTGGAGCTATGGCAGAGAGATGGAGATTCTTGCCGTTTG
>JACIXS010000077.1 GCA_014360335.1 bacterium
TACAATAATTTCAAGGTAAAGGACTTGGAAGATGGAGTTACTTATAAGGCATATCTTTTCAATCCTACAGATGGGGAGGAGGCAGAAATTGGTATAGTTATTCCTTCTAGTGATAGGAAGTGGCAGTTACCTGAACTAGTAGAAGGATCTGGGATAAGACTCCCTATATATCAGGATTGGATTTTAGTTTTGGAGGCAGTAAAATGACTGATAGAGAAAGATTTTTGAATATTATGGAATTTAAACCTGTAGATAGAATTCCAAATTACGAATTAGGAGTCTGGGGTCAGACGATAGAAAGATGGTATGAAGAAGGTCTTCCTCGAGATGTTTGTTATTGGAATTGGTTTGAGGGAGAGCCTTACTTTCGAATAGATAAACGTGCTTTTGCACCTATAAATGTGGGGATGGTTCCTCCCTTTGAAGAAGAAGTTATAGAAGAAGATGAACGATATATAGTTTATAGACATTCAAACGGTATTGTTACAAAAGCTCTAAAGATAGGAACAGTTAGGGGAACTAGACCCTCTATGGATCAATACATTGATTTTCCTGTCAAAGATAGAGGAAGTTTTGAGGAAATCAAGAAAAGGTATGACCCTAATTCTTTTATTAGATATCCTCTATGGTGGGATGAACTTGTAAAGATGTGGAAAGATAGAGATTATCCCTTGTGTCTCTTTGTCAACGGCTCTATTGGTCTTTATAGTCAGCTGAGATCTTGGGTAGGTACAGAAAATATTTCTTACTTATTCTATGACGATCCAATACTAGTAGAAGAGATGTTAGAATTTATTACCGATTTTATTATTGCAGTAAGTGAAAAAGCATTAAGAGCAGTACAATTTGACTATTTTAATTTTTTCGAAGATTTCGCAGGGAAGGGAGGTCCTTTAATTTCTCCTCAACTCTTTAGAAAATTTTTGCTCCCTCGTTATAGGAGAATTATAGACTACTTCAGTAAATATGGAATAAAATATTTTTGGCTCGATAGCGATGGGGATACTAGAGCCTTAATCCCTTTGATGCTGGAAGCTGGTATCAATTGTCACTGGCCACTAGAACAGGCATCTGGAATGGACCCATTAGAACTTAGGAAGATATATGGTAAAGACTTAGTTTTATGTGGTGGTATAGATAAAAGAGCTCTTACTAAAGGTAAAAAAGAGATAGAGGAAGAGGTCTACAGTAAGATACCAATACTTTTAGAGAGCGGAGGATATATTCCACACTTGGATCACTGTTTTCCGCCCGATATTTCTTATGAAAATTTTCTTTACTATATGGAATTAAAAATGAAACTTATTGAGTCAGGATAATTAGTAACTAGCTCTGCAATTAAACTTTTTACCAATTCTAATATTCTAAAACAGACAGAAAGTAACTGTCGCTAAGGACTTTGAGTTATATATGAATCATGTACGGTATATAATAAACTATATAGTAACATCCTATGAATACATAAACCGAATGGAGAGTGATAGATTTGAATACTGCTCAGCGTTTAGCTACTATTATAGACCTGATTACTAGCAAAGGAAGTATTTCTATAAAGGAATTAGAAGAGACTTTTCATGTGTCTCATATGACAATTTATCGAGATTTAGTCAGACTTGAAAGGGAAGGTATATTAAGAAGGGTAAAGGGTGGAGCTATACTTAGTAAAAGTACGACTGCTGAGCTTACTTTTACTTTAAGAGAACAGCGTAATAAAGAGAAGAAATTTCTAATAGGGAATAAAGCAGCTGAGCTAGTAGAGGATGGGACAGCTATAGCGGTAGACGCAAGTACTACCGCTTTACAGTTTATACGTAACTTAAAGCGAAGAAAGTTTTCTAATTTGATAGTTATAACTACAGGTATTAAAGCTGCTTTAGAGTTAGTAGGCGAACATGGAATTCAGGTAATTTTATGTGGAGGGCTAGTGAGAGATGTCTCGCTTTCTGTTGTAGGTAAATTGGCATCTCTTGCCTTGAAGGAGTTCCACTGCGTGAAAGCCTTTATTTCTGGAGAGGGACTTACATTTAAAAATGGACTTACTGCTTCCAATATGTTAGAAGTAGAAAGCAAACAAGCATTAATAGAATCTTCTTCTGAAAGTATTCTTCTCTTAGATTCGAGTAAATTTGGTATGGTTTCTTTTATAACTATAGCCCCTGTCGAAGCTTTTAGTACTGTGATAACTGATTCTGGTATTCCAGAAGATTTCAAAAAAGGGATAATTGACCGTAAAATACAGCTTATAATAGCTGAGAGGAGTAATTTCTAAATGTTTTGATAAGCTTATCTAGATTTGCTACTACAGGTCAGCATTTTAATTTTGACCTTTGCTTCCTAGCCTAGTACTAAAATCTTAAGACAAGGAGATGATAGTTATACTAAAGTTAATAGAACAGAAATTACTCAATTAAAAATATCCCCTCTTAGAGAGTATATTTTCATTACCCCCTGAGAGGGGATATAATTTTTATGGTGATTCTACCTTTGCTAGAGTTCTTAAAACTATGTGGACTGAAGAGAATAAAGATAAGTTTAATCTGAAGAGATGACATAGGGTATCATTTAGATTACTAAGGAGAATATCCTTCAGTTCACTGAGATTTTATAAGGATACCTTTAGGGCTTAAAATTAAAGATACAAGCTTTTTAGGGTCCTATAAGTAAGTAATTCCTTTCAAAATATGTTAGAAAGGGATTAAAATGTCTTTACTTTAAGGCTACTTTGTTGTTATGATTTAAGTAAAGTGAAGATGTTTATGAGGAGGGATAATTATATGAGAATATTTCGTCCACTTCAGCCCTTTTTGGATCTTTATGGGCAACCAAGAGTATATGAGTTCAAGGCAGAGACCGTTGAAGAATGGAAAGAATGGAGAGTTTCTCTGAAGAATAAACTTATAGAACTTTTAGGAGGATTTCCAGAGAGGATACCATTAGAGCCAGAGGTATTGGAGAGAAAGGAATTTGATGCCTATTTTAGGGAAAGGATAGTCTTTAATAGTGCACCAGATGTAAGCGTTGTAGGTTATCTTTTGATACCAAAGGGTGTCGAATTTCCTGTTCCTGGAGTGGTAGCTCTTCATGGCCATGGATATGGAAAGGATGATATTGTAGGTATATGGGAGGATGGAACTGAGAGGACCATTCCTGATGGATATCAGAAAGATTTTGCTATCTCTCTTGTAAAAAGTGGATTCGTTACTCTTGCTATAGAGCAGGCATGTTTTGGAGAACGGAGAGAGCCAGAAGATATAAATAAAGATAAGTATCAATCGTCCTGCAGGAAGGTTTCATTCTGGGCTATGCTCTTAGGGAAAACTGTACTAGGTATGAGAGTATGGGATGTGATGAGGGCTATAGATTATCTAGAGACAAGAAAAGAGGTAAATAGTTCTAGTATTGGCGTTATGGGTATATCTGGAGGAGGAATGACGTCACTATTCTCCTCAGCCTTAGATGAGAGGATAAAAGCAGTGGTAGTTAGCGGTTACCTGAATACATTTAAAGACAGTATTCTTTCTATATATCACTGTGAATGTAACTATGTCCCCGGCATACTAAAATATGCAGAGATGTATGATATAGCTGGACTTATAGCTCCAAGGGCTCTTTTAGTAGAAAGTGGAACGAAGGATAACATATTTCCGATTAAGGCTACAGAGTTTGCTATATCTAAGGTGAAAAGAGTATATGAACTGTTAGGAGTACCTGAGAAGTTAGATGTAGACATATTTGAGGGAAGACACCAAATAAGCGGAAGGAAGGCTTATGAATTCCTGAAGAGAGAACTAAAGTGATGAGGCCTTATAAACTTCTAAGTGGAATAGAATATGAAACCACTCTGCTACGTCATTGTAAGAGTCTTAGTCTCGAAACGATCTTATGTTAAAGCTTAATATATTTTGTTTAGTGGTTTTAATAACATTATTCTCTTTTGGTTTTTTCAGAACTAACAGTTGGATCCCAATTTCTTCTGTTTCTGTGTCTATAAAATCTCCTGGGCCTAATCTGCTGCTGACAAGGAAGCAAATAGAGGATGTAAAATTTGCCATATCGAGACATAATAGTATGGTTACTTTTGCCTATAACGAATTGATTAGAGAGGCGGATGCATTACTATATGCTACTCCAAATCCTATCAAAGGTAAGATAAGGATTCCTCTATTCTACTCCAAGAAGCAACATATACAGCAGATGTATTCTAGACAGATTGGAACAGATGCCCTATCTGCATATACCTTAGCTCTTGCCTATGCTTTTTCAAACAATAAGGTATACGCTGATAAAAGTCTTGAGTTTCTTTTTGCCTGGATAGAAAACTGCACAGGACCGGCAGATGGTGGGGATTTTTGGGATATGCTTACAGGAAGCAAGAGGGGAGATACTCCCATTGTTATCTCATATCATTTCCCGAAGTTTATAATGGCTTTTGATATTTTAAGGGGTTTATTCTCTATATCAGAGAAGGATACAGCTAGATTTAGGAATTGGCTTAGACCTTTTGTCGAGTATATACGTAATTATGACCCCTTCTTACCAAACAATCATCTAAGTTGGAAGGCTGTTTTTTTACTTACTGCAGGTAGGGCTCTTGAGGATACTGATATATTCTGTGAGGGTCTAAATATCCTTAGGTATGCATTAAGACTTCAGATAGCTAAAGATGGTTCTATGCTGTTTGAACTTATAAGAAAGGATAGAGCTAGCTCTTATACTCTAATGAATCTAGAGGCGCTTGTGCAGGCTATATGGATAGCAGAGAATCATGGGGTTTTTGGTTTAAGAGAAACCTACTCTATTTTTGGCGGAAATATTAAGTCTGCTTGTAGTAATTTCCTAGAGTTTTTACTTGACCCCGAGAGATGGCATTCTAGATACAGCTTTGCTATTCGTTCAGAACAGATTAAGATTCCAGATTATCCGTCGGATTGGGCTTGGGTATTTGAGATACCTTTAAATTGGTTCTACGGAGATAGAGAGATAACTGGGTTAATGAAAAATATTATAGGTAGTAGAATATACGGAAAAGTCCCTCCTAGAAGTTATACTATGCAGTTTGCTACCTTATTATTTAGAAAATTCTAGATGTTAGTATTCATAAATATCTATATTTGAAACTCCAGCGGATATATCTATTTCTATTTTCTTATCGCTAAATTCATAACCCCTTGTCTTGTATATCTTATCCTCCTCTACAAAATCTATGTTGTGAAATTTCTTGGATGAAAGCCCTCCATCAAATTTTATCCTTACGCCACAGTCTTTTGGAATCCTTATATCTATATCTGATGCACCAGCCTTAATAGATACATACTGTAGAGGACTCTTATTCCCAAGTTTTAGATTTATAGAGCTAGCCCCACCATCTACCTTTAGCTCCTTTACTATAACACTAGAAAAATCTAAATCTAAACTAGAAGCTCCAATCTTTAGATTTACAGTATACGGTATGGTGTCGCTTAGTAAGAGCTCCATCTCTGTTTTTACATTTCTTACTATTACATCTCTTTTTAGTATCCCCTCCGTCTTATAGTTGATTGATAGCCTCTTACCTACTTTAGATGTATCTTTTATTAGCCTTGCATAGTTTGATGAAAAATTCCCAGAGGAGATATCTTTTCCTCCTCCAGAAATTTTAAAGTTTCCTGCTCCTCCATCTATAGAGAGGTAGACCTCTTCTATTGAATGGTCAAATGGTACTGTTATATCTTCTCTAACTTCTCTTTGCTCAACATAGGGAACAGGATTAACTATTGCAACAATAAAGGGAACAACAATAAGTCCTATGATGATCAATATAAAAGGTAGTTTTTTCTTTGCACTCTTAGATATAATGCTGAGTCCAATTATAATAAAAATAAGAGGCCAGAAATCTAGAAGTCTAAGCCAGAATCCTGGAGATAGATAACCACTCTTAGATGCGATAATCGAAAGCCCTAAGAATATTAAAGTAATTCCCCAGATAATATTTGATGTATTCATAATTCTTTAACCCCCTTTTATTTTTTACCGTATCTAGTTACTGTGAATCTATATATGTTTTCAATCTCATCTAGAGACAGTCCTGCCTTTAGTGCTGCTATTCTTAGCTGTTCCTCCACAGTATCAACACCTTCTAGGTCTGGGAGAAGTAATCCCCTTTGCCATCCTCTCTCTACAATAACACCATATATCTTCGGGTCTAGCTGTGATATGTCTGTAACTTTTTCGGGTGGATTTAGTATATCTACTGAGTATTCTAACTCAGGCAACTCTTCCTCTCTTATCGGGGGGAATCTTGGGTCCTGAGTGGCAGAGCTAATTGCATTTTGAACTATCTCATATGCTATATTAGGCTGGGTTCCCTGTATAGTTCCAATGCACCCTCTTAGTTCTCCCCGTCTCTTTATCGTGACAAAAGCTCCTGCTTTACGGTTTAACTCTTTTGGCACGTTCTTAGGTGTAATGACTCTCCTTTCCCTTATGTACGTTTCTACCGCTTCTTTTGCTAGATTAAGTATATATGATTCTAAGTCCTCTGAATCTACAGAGATGACCTCTCCAACGAGATATCCTACTCCAAAAGGACCTTCGTACGATAAGACCTTAGTCCTTATCTTTTTACCATCCATTACTCCAGCGAGCATTACTAGAGACCTAAGTCCACACTCTCCTGCTCTTTCTACAAGCTCAGGGTCTAGCTCTAATAAGCCTTTGAGATCACCGCTCTTTACAATCTCTGCCACTGCCTGGTCAAAGACCTTTCCCATAGGATCATACCCATTTGGAGCTCCAGGTAGTAATCGGTGAGACATATCACCACTTGCCACAAATACTACATTCCCCTCAGCTACACTGTCTATAATTTTCCCAAAAGAATATATCTTCTCTAGCGGTAGAAGTGAGAAAGAGAGCAAGACTATTTTGGGTTTATAATCCAGTTCTCTAGTCAGATAAAAAAGTGGTACCATAGCCCCGTGGTCAAGATATACATCTGTTATCTCCTTAACTGGTAGACCTGATTCTGTGGCAGAAGATATAATTTTCTGAGTCAATGCTAAGTTTATCTCAAACTCAAGTCTTACCCTAGGAGCTCCAAAGTCTCTAAAATTTCCTTCTATCCTCTCTTGGGTAACTATCCCAAAGTATCTCAAGAATAACTCACAGTGAGGGGATACAACTACAAGGGTTTCAGGAGATGTCTCTTTCATCCTCTTACCCAATTGTGCCATTGACTCAACCGTCGAAGATACCTCTTTTAGATACCTTCCTCCTATCTCTGGGATAATGAGCGGAGGATGAGGTGTTATAACCGCATATTCTATACTCATAACATAATCCTCCTATCTACCAAACTTTTTAAAAACAGAATCTCGGTCTATAAGCTCTATTATTATAGGTCTGCCGTGAGGGCAGAACTTATAATTCTTCAACTTAGATAGCCTATCTAACAACTCTCTCATTTCTTCTATAGAAAGCCTATCTCCTAGCTTTACTGCACTTTTACATGCTATCTCTCTTTTTAGATTATTTATATCTAAGTCCTTGCTCTCTAGAAAATCATTTAAGGCGGTATCTATATCAATATCCTTTAAAAAGGACGGTATAGCTCGTATAACAATACTATCAGGTCCTCCTATATCACATTCAAATCCAATCTGATTCAGGTTATTCACTATAAACTCTAGAATCTCATAGGGGATGTTATAAAGTTCAACATACTTTGGTTCTAAGAGGAACTGTGGTAAGCTTTTGATCTCTCCGAAGGAGTCAAATAGTATTCTCTCGTGTGCTACATGCTGGTCTACTAGATAAATACCTTTACTAGAGGTGCAGACTATAAAGGTATTTAGGTATTGCCCTAGAGGCTCTAGAGGGAAAATCCCTTCCTCCTCTTTGACTTCCGGAATCAAGGTCTTCTGTTCATAAATGGCTATCTCCTCGTCTTTTACTATCTGCGGAATAGTTTCTTCAACCTTTGGTTCGATGTAGGGAATCGCCTTACCTATCATCGTGTTATATATAGCATTATAGACTTCACTATAAACTCTACTTTCATCTAGTATCTTTATCTCAAGTTTTGCTGGATGTATATTTACATCTATAAAGTTAGAAGGAAGTCTTAAGTCTATTATTATAAAGGGAAATCCTTTATCACCAATAACTTTAGAGGTTACATCCTCTATGACCTTCTGTAAGATATGGGACCTGATAACTCTTCCATTTACTGATAATACCTCTCTCTTTCTGTCAGGATATAGTCTTCCCCTATCTAAGAGCCCCTTTATTGATATGGGAGGGTTGGAGTGATCTAGATAAACTGGGTCTAAAGGCTTTTCGAATATAACCTCTGCCACTTCTCTTAAGTCTCCGCTACCTGGTGTGACGAAGATATTCTCTCCATCAGCTTCGACTATAAAAGAGATTTCTGGATATATGAGTGCATACCTTTTTACCCAATCTATGGCTAAATTTCTTTCGTAGGCATCACTTTTTAAAAATTTTCTCCTTGCGGGAAGGTTATAGAAGAGATTCTCTACAGATATTCTAGTTCCTTTTGGTAGACTGATTGATTCAGAACTCTTCTCACTACCTCCTTCTATAACATATCTTACCCCATCTTGTCCTGTGCTTGTCTCTAATGTTACTCTAGAGACTAAGGCTATACTCGATAGAGCCTCTCCTCTAAAGCCTAATGTAGATATACTGTAGAGGTCATCAACATCTTCTATCTTACTTGTAGTATACCTCTCAAATATTATAGGAACATCATCTCTGTCTATACCTGTTCCGTCATCTCTTACCTCTATCTTCTTTTTCCCACCTGCAACGATATTAACATATATATGCTTAGCACCTGCGTCTATAGAGTTTTCTATAAGTTCTTTTACTACTGATGCTGGTCTTTCAACTACTTCTCCCGCTGCTATATGTTGAATGACGTTTTGGGGAAGTCTTCTTACCTTTCCCACCTGATTCCTCCTTTACCCTCTTTGCCCATTCTGAGATCTTGAGCAGGGCATCAATAGGTGAAAGTATATCTACATCAATATTCTTTAACTCCTCAATAATAGGATGTTCTACTATGGCAAAAAGTGGTGGTTGTATAACCTTCTTTCGAGGAGGAGCTTTCTTTTCTTCAGAATTTTCTAACATCTTTAGTATTTCTTCTGCTCTAGAGATAACAGTTTGAGGGATTCCAGCTAATTTGGCAACATATATACCATAACTCTTATCTGCAGAACCCCTCTTAACTTTGTAAAGGAATGTTACATAGTCTTCCTTTTCCTCTACCGCTACCGTATAATTCTTGACACTTCTTAATTGCTCTTCAAGTGTTGTAAGTTCATGGTAATGAGTTGCAAAAAGAGTTCTAGGTTTGTCATTATGATTTGCAAGATATTCTACTAGTGCCCACGCTAAACTCATACCATCGTATGTACTTGTTCCTCTTCCTACTTCGTCAAATATAAGTAGACTCCTGGGGGTCACGTTATTAATAATTCTTGCAGTCTCTTCCATCTCAACCATAAATGTACTCTGATGCAAGCTTAGATAGTCCTGAGCCCCTATTCTTGCAAATATCTTATCCACTATGCCAATATGTGCTCTTTCTGCTGGGACAAAGCAACCCATCTGAGCCATAATGACTATTAATCCTACCTGTCTCATATATGTGGATTTTCCAGCCATATTCGGTCCAGTTATAAGGATGACCTGGTGTTCATCCCTGTCTAGATATGTATCGTTAGGGACAAATGTATGTTCTAGGGACTTTTCCAATACAGGATGTCTTCCATTTTTTATCTCTATCTTAAAATCATTCCCCAGTGTAGGCCTAGTATAGTTATTAATCCTTGAGGCATAGGCAAAACTCTGTAATACGTCTAATGTTGCTATACTACTGGCAGTTCTCTGTATATCCTTTATCCATTTACCTGCAGAGTCTCTTAACTTTATAAAAGTCTCATATTCTAGAGCCTTTAACTTTTCATCTGCACCTAAAATCTTCTCCTCGAAGTTTTTTAGCTCTTCAGTAATAAACCTCTCTGCATTTACTAATGTCTGCTTCCTTATATAATCATTTGGGACAAGGTGTAGATTCGACTTTGTGACTTCTATGTAGTATCCAAAGACCTTATTATAGCTTACCTTCAATGATTTTATCCCTGTTCTTTCTTTCTCTTTTGTCTCAAACTGTGAGAGCCATTTATTCGAGTTATGTAATATATCTCTCAACTGGTCTATCTCAGGGTCAAAGCCATCTTTTATTATTCCACCTTCTGTTACAGTTATAGGTGGGTCATCAACGATTGCCCTTTCTAAAAGCTCTACAAGTGGTGTAAAGTCTATTATACCTTCCCATATATTCCTTAATATCTTACTCTTTGGTTCAAAGACATCTTTCAGTTTCATAGCGTTCTTTAGAGAGTTTTTAAGGGCTAATAAGTCTCTAGCGTTTCCAACACCACAGGATAGTCTTCCTATTATACGTTCAAAGTCTCCAATGTTCTTTAGACATTCTCTTATCTTTTCTGTCTCTAGGTAGCTGTTAAGTAATTCTTCTACCCCATCCAACCTCTCGTTTATAGCTTCCACTTCTATTAATGGATATGATATCCAGTTCTTCAGTAGTCTTGCTCCCATAGGTGTGACGGTATAATTGATAGTACTATAGAGGGTAAATCTGGTTGAACGGTCTATCGTATTTCTAAGTAGTTCTAGATTCTCTCCCGCTCTATGGTCTATAAGCATATATCTAGAAGGATTATAAAGTCTTATAGGCATTATATGTGTAGGGATACTTTTCTGAGTATATTCAAGATATGCTAATAATACCCCTGATGCGATGATAGATAATGTTAAGCCCTCTATCCCAAAGGGAACAAGATTTTGGACATTGTAGAGCTCTAAGAGCCTATTATATGAGAGGTCATAATCAAAGAATTCGGAGTCAAACTCAGAGATGGTCCATCTTTTAAATATCTCATCTTCTACAAAATCAAATGGATTCTCTCCTCTTCTTATAACAATCTCCGATATGGGAAGTTTCAATAGGCCCTCTAGAAATATCTCCCAGTCTTTAAAAGAGAACTGATTCGTGTAAAATTCTCCAGTAGATAGGTCTATGAAAGATAGCCCAAAACCTATCTTTTCATCTTTTACCACACAGGCTATATAGTTATTACTTTCTGCATCTAGAGAGATAAAGTTCGTTCCCGGGGTAATTATCTTTACTACATCTCTTTTTACTAAGCCCTTAGCGGACTTAGGGTCTTCTAACTGTTCACATATAGCTACCTTATAACCCTTTTCTAATAGTTTAGGTATGTAGTTTTCCACCGCATGGTAAGGTATACCAGCCATTGGTATCCTGTTATTCTTAGATATCTCTCTAGATGTTAAAACTATCTGTAATTCTCTGCTTGCTATATAAGCATCATCCTGGAACAATTCATAGAAGTCTCCAAGTCTAAAGAATAGCAATACATCAGGATACTTCTTCTTTATTCTCCTATATTGTTCTATCATAGAGATAGATTTAGACAAGTTTTATACTACCTCCATTAAGAGAATGGTCTTACCAGAATCTATTTTATCACTATATTAATGTAGATATTAATACCTACAACCTGCTCATTATATCCCAAAAATCGGGGAAGGATATGGATACACACTCTTCATTGTTTATATATATAGAACCTCTTGCGGAAAGCCCTGCTATTGCTAAAGCCATAGCTATCCTATGGTCATTGTAACTTTCTACAATACCTCCATTAGGTATAGAAGGGCCAGATACAATAAATCCATCGGGGAATTCTTCTATATTAACGCCTAACTTTTTAAATTCGGTGGCAATAGCTTTTATCCTATCACTCTCTTTCACTCTAAGTTCTTCTGCTCCTTTAACAACTGTTTTCCCTTCTGCATATGCACCAAGGACAGCTATAAGGGGAACCTCGTCTATAAGAATAGGTATCTCTTCCTTTGATACAGTTGTTCCTTCAAGTTGTGAACTTTTGACTAGTATATCTCCGACTGGTTCATTTAACACCTCTTCTTTATGGTATATCTCTATCTCTCCACCCATCCTCTTTATTACATTTAATAATCCTATTCTTCCTGGATTGAGACCAACATCTTTTATGAGTATCTCAGAGCCGGGAACTATTAATCCTGCGGTTATAAAGAAGCTGGCAGACGAAAAATCTCCAGGAATATATATCTTTTGTCCTTCTAGTTCTTGACCTCCGTATACTGTAACTGTATTTCCACTTTTTGTTAGTTTGGCACCAAAGGCTGGTAGTAATCTCTCCGTATGGTCTCTAGAAGGTAGCGGTTCTGTTATCTTACTCTCTCCTTCTGCCAATAACCCTGCTATTATAAGCGCAGACTTCACCTGGGCACTTGCTATTGGCAGTTTATAATCTATAGGCTTTAGAGGATATCTTCCTTTCACAGCCATAGGCGGAAACTTGTTATTCTCTCTAGCCCAACATTCAGCACCCATAAGGGATAGAGGAACAATTACTCTATCCATCGGTCTTCTTCTTAAAGAATCGTCCCCAGTTAATACAGAGAAGAAAGGTTGTCCAGCTAGAAGCCCAGAGAGTAGTCTTATCGTTGTCCCCGAGTTTCCTGCATTAAGTATATCAGAAGGTTCTTTAAATCCCCTAATGCCAACGCCTCTTATCTTTATTGTCTTGTCTATCTCTATCTCTACTCCTAGAGCACTCAGACACTCGATAGTAGAATAGCAATCTCTGGCAGAAGAGAAATTTTCTATCTCACTGATCCCTTTACTCATAGAGGAAAAGATTGCTACTCTGTGCGATATGGATTTATCTCCATTTACTCTAATCTCAGCTCTTATACCTTTCCTTTTAGGCTCAATCTTCATCATCTTGAACGTTTCACCTCTATTCTATCACAGTATTCCCTTATAGGGCATATACTACACCTAGGAGATATTGGATGACATATAGTCTGTCCTAGAGTGACAAGTAGATCATTAAACTCTATCCAGTATTCTATAGGTAATTTTTCTCTAAGTGCGAACTCTGTCTCCTCCGGTGTCCTTGTCTTTACGTAACCTAGCCTATTGACTATTCTATGGACATGTGTATCTACACATATACCAGGTTTATTATAGCCTAAAGTTATCACTAGATTTGCAGTCTTTCTCCCAACACCTTTGAGTTTCAATAACTCCTCCAAATCGTCAGGAACCTTACCATTATATTTTTTAACTAGTGTTTTACATATCTCCTTTATGGTCTTGGCTTTATTCCTATAAAAACCGACTGGATATATAGCTTTTGCTATTTCCTCTTCGCTTAATTTTAACATCTCTTCAGGTGTCTTAGCTAGAGAAAAGAGCCTCTCACTTGCTAATGCGGTAACATCGTCCTTTGTCCTTAGACTTAATATAGTAGAAATAAGTATACGGAAAGGGTTTCTCTCCCTTTCCGCTATCTGAGTTACTATCGGTTGTTTCCATTCTTTTACTGCTTCTCTAAGTATCTCTACTATTCTATGTATATCGCTATCTTTCACAGTAATAGGGATAATAACCAGATAATCAATGCGCCAAATATTCCGTAGAGTATCCAATTTAGGATACTCTCTTCTTCTACCCTAAATACAGCTTCTCTATATGCCTGTTCCCCAGTCTCATCTATGGCAATCACTACCACTTTATAGTTACCAGGAGGCACCTCGTCTCTCCATTTTACCTCTAGGTTAGGTATAGATGCCTTAAATTTGGACATGGGCACCGCTATTATCCTATCTTCCATATCTCTTATCTCTACAGTGACTGTAGCAGGCTTTGTTATGGTGAAGTTTACAGATAAATCTTTTTTAAATAGTGTTTTAATCTTATACACTTTAGGGTCTACTCTAAGCTCGGATATACCTATAGGAGCTGGTTCTAGATTTGCAAATATATTGGTCGTCTGTCTAGGAACTATCTCTACTATTCCCTGCCAAGGTTTATATCCAAAGAGTTCTATCGATAAATTGTGAGTTCCCTCAGGGATACTAGAGTTAGACAAAGGGGTAGTCCCTAAGTATCTCCCATTTAGATATACCTTTGCCCCAGAGGGATTACTAGAGACTTGCAATGTCCCAGCCAGTTTTAAGGTAGCACTTATCTGAGATATATGTCCAGACTCTATGAGGACATCATCCGACCAATCTGCGTATCCTGGTATCTTTAGGGTCACTGTTCTTCTCCCTACAGGGATACGTTGTATAGTTATTGGGGTTCTTCCATAATATCTGTCATCGATATATACATCTGCTCCTGATGGTTCTGAGAATACAACTAAGGCTCCCTCTGCAACCTGTAGGTTTATATTTAGGAGTATATCCCTTGTTACATATATAGTCTCTTCATAGTCTAGATATCCCTGTAGTTGTAGCTTTATTTCATGATAGCCTGGGGTGACATATACATATGTGGGTGTTGAGCCTCTAGGAATTCCATCCACATACGTCCAAGCGCCAGAGGGATTTGAATTTATTGTGAGTTTGTATCTAGTTGTTTCAGCAACGAGGCTAACCGATACTGTTG
Organism: bacterium; assembly: GCA_014360335.1. GTDB lineage: Bacteria > DUMJ01 > DUMJ01 > DUMJ01 > DUMJ01 > DUMJ01. Next base: position 14,558 of record JACIXS010000077.1, read on the forward strand.
TTAATCTGTTTGCCTCTATCCAAACCTGCTGGACGTGGTCTCTATAGCCTTCTTTAGAAATTCTTACCGTGTGGCTTCCAACAGGTATAAAGTCTATCCTTTTAGGTGTCTCTCCTTCATAGTTACCGTCAAGATATATACTTGCATCTCTAGGATTTGATTCTACATAGAGGGATCCGGTATTAGCTGGAGCTAACAGCGTTTCTGTTATATATTCATATCTATGTGGTCTTACAATGACTGTTCTTTGTCTATCCGCATAACCTTGATAGGAGATCCTTACTATGTGAGAACCCGTCTTAATTCCAGATAGATTTAGAGGGGTTATTCCCATAAACTTATTATCTACGTATACATTTGCCCCCCTTGGTTTTGAATCTACAACTATCCCTCCCACATTTTCATTGACCCCTATCCTTATAGAGACTGTTCCATCCCTCTTCCCAGTGTTTGTAATCCTAAGACCGATAGGTGATACTAGTTTTACTTTTTGTCCAGAGATATTTACAAAGTCAGAATCCCATGGAAATAAAATAGATGTTGGAGAGGACAGAACTCCTCTCTGTATAGGACTTCCTGGCGAATTAGGGTTATTTACACCATTATATATCTCATAACTAAAATTTTCTCCAGAGTAAGTTATAGTTACAAAGAAGCTATTCATAGAACCAAGGGCAGGGATAGCACTTATTCTAAAAAGAACCATAATGTCACTGCCTGATCTTAGGTAGTAACTTATACTATTAGGTTGGGCATTTTTAGGCGGACTTATGTTTACAGAGATAATAGGGCTAGCCCAGGAGTAATGGGACAATAAACTTATAAAAAGTATAAAACAGATAGAAAGAGATAGGAACTTTCTCATTGAAAACCCTCCTCCTCTATTAAAAGATTTAACCTCCGTCTAGAAGGCCCCTTTCCTCTCTTAACATCCACTCCTCGGGATTAGATATAAAGTCATAAGTATTCCAAAATATATCGTAGTGTTTTCTCTCTTCATCTGCAAGCCTCTTCCATAATCTCTTAAGAGCTTCGTCTGTTTCTATAGAGAAAGCCTCATCGTATAACTTGTAGCTCTTCTCCTCCATATCCATCGCAATCTTAAGGGCAGATAGTTCATCCTGCAGGGTTACTACGTCTATATTGCCTTGGACCTCATCAAAAACAGTTTTTACTTTTTCTTTAGGTAAATTTTCTGCAAGATACTTCTCTATATCCATAGAAGTAATACTGCTAAAGATATCATTTAATATCTTTAAATGTCTTCTTTCATCATCGGCGAACGATACTATCATTTTTCTAGCCGGTTCATACGGAACCTTTATACTTAATCCCTCATAGAAATTAATCCCATCCTTCTCCATCTGAATGGCTAATTCTATAAGATTTCTTAGCCTTTCATCCATTAAAGGTCACCTCCTACAGTTTGTAGTTTAACTATAGCATAAAATATTAGTAATTACAAACCATATTCAGATAGAAGCGAATGAATCTTAGATAAGTCTTCTCTTAAAAGTTTTAGCCATTCAGGATGGTATAGACAGGCAGCAGGGTGAAACGTTGGTATTACTACCTTGTCCCCCTTTTTAAATATCCTTCCGTGAACCTTTGTTATACCGAGTTCAGTCTCTGCCAAAAGTCTAGTGGAATGATTCCCCAATGTTATTATGACCTTTGGAGAGATATAAGATATCTGTGCAAATAGATAAGGACTACACGTCTCTATCTCTCTAATATTCGGGTCCCTATTATTTGGAGGCCTGCACTTTAACACATTAGCTATATAGACTTTGTCTCTACTTAGCCCAATTTCCTCAAGAAGTGTATCTAATAGCTTTCCTGCAGAGCCAACAAATGGTAACCCTTTCTTGTCCTCATAGTATCCCGGTGCTTCTCCAACTAACATAAGTTTTGCCTCTGGATTGCCATCACCAAATACTACATTTGTCCTGGTTTTATAAAGATTACATCTTGTGCAATTTTCAACTTCTCGCTTTAATAACTCCAATTCTCTCATAGATAACATCCAATAATTTTTCTATCTCTTCGCTTTTTAAGACTGTGCTTCTCTTAGCTAACTTATTCCAAAGATAGGTTGCCTTTCCATTAGTGAAGTCCCTATTCTCTATCGGTGGACCATCTATCATTATAGTTGATTTACCAATGTTAACTGCATATTCGAAGGCTTTAAGATTAGAAATATTCCCCTCTCCAAAAGGAACAGGAGATATAATAACTACATCTGAATTATCTATCATAGCAATATTTTTTCTGTAGTTCTCTTCAGAGATTGGAGAAAATGGAGCTTCAAATATGGCATTAATTCCCAGCTCGTTACATACCTCTGCATCACTATCCAATAGATTTACAACTCCAGAGGAGAGCTCGAATCGATTATATAGGAGGTAGAGGATCCTTGCCCCTGTTCCTCCTCCGCATATTATATGTACTTTTTTATTAAAGCCTAGATAGTTTTTACTAGTCCTAGATAAGGGGAGTATGTATACGCTATCATATATAGGGTGTTGTTTTACTATTACATCTATATTGAATACATCCTTTAGGTTCTTACTAGTTAAGACTTCTTTTGGAGTCCCAAAGTCATAGATCTTCCCATCTTTCATCAAGATAATTTTATCGCAGAATTGTGAGGCGAGGTTTGGGTCGTGAAGGGCAGAGAGTGCTCCAATATTTTTTTCTTTTATTAATCTTTTGATAAGATTTAACATCTCAATCTGATATGAGATATCTAAGTGCGATGTAGGCTCATCTAAGAGAAGTATCTTTGGCTGTTGTGCTAATGCCCTGGCTAGGATAACCCTCTGTTTCTCTCCACCGCTCAATTCTGTTATAGACCTATCTGCAAACTCTAAGGTGTTTGTAGATTTCATCGCTTCTAAAACTATTTCCTTATCTAGTTTTGTTTCTCCTTTAAATCTAGAGATGTAGGGATTCCTGCCCATCATCACTACATCATATACGGTAAAGTTATAATCTAGTAATGTCTCCTGCGGAACTACTCCAACTTTTTTAGCGACATCTTTAAAGGATAAAGACTCTATATCTTCGCCCTCTACATATATTGTTCCTGCTATAGGCCTTAGAATCTTGCTTAATGCTTTTATAAGGGTACTTTTACCTGCACCATTTGGACCTAATAGACCTATGAGCTCTCCTGGTAAGAGAGAGATAGTTATGCCTTTTAATATTTCTCTACCTTCATATCCACATTTTAGCCCAAAGGTTTCAATAAGAACTTCTGAATAGCGCTCTTGCATAGTTTAGAAACCCTTTAGTCACAGCGGAAAAATCTATTAAACAGCCTATAATAATCTTGTCATATTCATTCTTTAACTCGCCAGAGGATATCTTATTTGGGTTTATCTTATATCTTGTCTTACCATTTATAGCTTCTCCGTATATTTTACTCTGTAAATCCCAGAGCTTCTCGGAATAGTCTTTAGATTTATTGGCTAGATAAAAGCCAGTGGTCCATACATCATCTACTTTTAGTGGCTCAGCATTCCTTAGAGCCTTGATATACAGTAGATTTCTTTTTTTAATCTGGTACTCTTGATAATCTTCCAGAGCATAGTGATGATTAGAAACCATATTAGTTACACCACTTATGTCTCCTATATTTCTTAACAAGGTAAATACAGGTCCTGGACTTGCATGAAGGGGCATCGTTAAGTCTTGAAGATAGTGTAGTGATCTGGCTAAGAATCTAAAGCCCCAGTAAGGATCATTCTTTTCAAATGCTAACCTTGCCATATTATAAAAGTGTAAAGCCCTATTAGGCGCCTCTCCTAGTCTTAAAAATCCACCGAAGAGTAAAAAGTACTGATGCCTCCAGCCTTGACTACCTCCAGTTAAGACTTGTGCAGAATTCAACGATAGCCCATCGTCCATACCCCAATCTGGCTCATCTACATATAAGGAAAGAATAGTCTTGGCATCAGTTTTTTCTCCGATCTTTCCTTCAATATAGGAGATTTTATAGTTTGGATTATAGATGGAGTCATCATTGTAGGAATATTGAGTAATTGTGATATCTCTGTATCTATTTATCCATGGTAGGGAATCTAGAACAATTCTAGTCATCTCTCCATGGATATTCCAGGCAAAGAGGTACTGAGGTAAGAGCAATAGAGAGATAAACAGAAATATTATTATAATTTTACAACTCCTCATAGTCTTTCTCCTTCCGTAATTAATTTCATAGATTATTATAACTATCTAACTATCCTAAAGCAACATCAAGAAGCATCATAATAGCAAAGCCTAACATAGCTCCTATTGTAGGAAGGTCAGTTTCTCCTGCCTTCTGAGCCTCAGGTATAAGCTCTTCAACTACAACATATATCATTGCTCCTGCTGCAAAAGCCAATGTATAAGGGAGTATAGGCTTTGCTAAGAGAACCATCCATGCACCTATAACTCCAGCGATAGGTTCAACTATTCCTGAGAGTTGACCATACCAAAAACTTCTTAAAGTAGAGAGCCCTTCTCTTCTTAGAGGCATAGAAACCGCCAATCCCTCTGGGAAGTTTTGTAACCCAATTCCAATAGCTAGAGAAATGGCAGAAGCTAAGGATGCCTCAGGAAGACTTAAGGCGGAAGCTCCAAAGGCAACCCCAACCGCTAGACCTTCTGGTATATTATGTAATGTTACCGCTAAGATTAAAAGTGTAGTTCTTCTCCAAGTGGTCTTTATACCTTCGGTACTTTCATCTGGAAAGTTTATATGTAGATGAGGGATAAGTTTGTCTATTAGATAGAGGCATAATCCTCCCAATAGAAAGCCGATAACTACAGGTAACCATTGGGGTATGTCTAAGTCCTTTGACATTTCTATGGAGGGAAGGAGTAACGACCAGAAACTAGCAGATATCATAACCCCACTTGCAAAACCTAACATTCCATCAAGGATCTTTCTATTAACTTCTTTTGTTAAAAATACCCCGGCAGACCCTAGAGCGGTAACCCCCCAAGTAAAGAGTGTGGCAAGAAATGCCTGAAGAACAGGGGGAAGTTCTCTAAAGAATTCCATAAGCTCTCACTTAAAATAGGTTTTATATCTCTTCTACAATAATAGGTTCTATGTAAGGGATATTACTGCGTGAGACCTTTAGGACCCCTATAACTGATATCTTCTTCCCTTTATCCTCTACTGGGTTGAATGGAGGAGCCCCTAGTACATATATGTATCCAGTTTCATCTTTGACTACCCAGTCACTTCTAGTAACTGGAGGCGGTCCTGCGCTACCTTCCCAACCTCTAAACTCTCCAGAGATTAGTATCTTTTTCCCAAGATAGTTCTTTATATTTTTGATGATCTCCTCTATAGTTCTAGGAACAATCTTCTGTATCTGTAATGCCCATATGTAGGTATTGCCTTCTCTATCAGTTCTCTCTATACCTTTTACATCTACATATTCACCTTCTTTAAGCCCTTCTGGAAGTCTATCTTTTACAAGAAAGACTTTTCCCTTTGAAAGAATCATCAAATAATCCTTTTCTCCTATAAATTTCCCAACTAGATTTATCATACTGTTGGCACTAGCAGATATAATACCGCTAAAGATAAGTGTAAAGACTATTAGGCAAACTCCGACAGACCTCATAAAGCACCTCCTGTTTTTATAACATTTCACACCAAACTACACAGGTGTTACTTTAACTATATCACAAGATTAAACTGATGACAAAATGAACTACTCCTAATTATTTATATGTTAAAATAAAGAATGTTATGAGTGATAGAGCGAAGATTGTAACTATCTTTCTAGTTCGACATGGAGAAAGTATATATGGTGAGGAAAGGTTATGTGGATGGAGCGATGTCCCCCTCTCTACTAAGGGGAGAGAGCAGGCTACTAATTTGTCAGAAAGGCTAAAGAGTATAGAGTTTTCTAGGATAATATCCAGTGATATGGTAAGAACCTTAGAGACCGCAGAGATTATTAATAGATATCATAAATTGAAGATAGAAATAGAGCCCGGAATAAGAGAACTTAATTATGGTTTTTGGGAGGGTAAAAGCAGAAAGGAGATAGAGGAAGAATTTCCCGAAGAATATAGAGCCTGGAGATTAGACAATAGTATTGCTCCTCCAGGAGGAGAATCTGCTATAGAAGTTTACGAGAGGTCAAGACAGGCAATAGAGAGAATAGCAAAAGAAACTGATAATGGTGGTAATATACTTATAGTAGCTCATAAATCAGTAAATAGACTTTTTATATGTGGTTTATTGGGAGGAGATTTGAAGTATTATAGAAGAATAGGGCAAGATTACTGTGCAGTAAATATTATTAAATATTATGAGGGATTTCCTATTATAGAGAGGATAAACGATACAGGGGTGTTATATGGATAAGATTATCGGTATAGATATTGGAGGGACAAAGATCGCCATTGGCAGAGCTGATATTAATGGAAACCTAGAGGATTCAGTAAGGTTCCCTACTAATGTATCTAGAGGTTATAAGGTTATTGTTCGAGAGATTATAGAAAAGACTGCTAAACTTATTAATGGACACTCTATAAAGGCTATAGGGATTGGATGTGGTGGACCGTTGGATTCGAAGAGGGGTAGGATATTATCTCCTCCAAATCTTCCCGGTTGGGATAATGTACCTTTGGTTGAAGATATAAGAAGTGTATTTAATGTTCCTGTATATCTAGAAAATGATGCAAATGCAGCTGCACTAGGGGAATTTCATTTTGGGGCGGGAAAAGAAGTAAGTAATATGGTATATATGACCCTAAGCACCGGGATAGGTGGAGGTATTATACTTAATAACAGATTAATACATGGCGTAAGGGATAGTGGAGGAGAGGTTGGACATCAGACAATACTGCCGGATGGTCCACTATGTAACTGTGGTAATAGAGGTTGTCTAGAGGCTCTTTCTAGTGGAACAGGAATAGCGAAGATATTTAGAGAGAAGCTGGCAAGTGGAAGAAAGTCCATAGTTACGGAGTGGGTAAAAGATCCGGAAGAGATATCTGCAAAAGTAATTGCGGATGCTGCTAAGATGGGAGACCCTCTGGCTATAGAGGTTTGGGATTCTGCTATTTATTACTTGGGCATTGGGATAGCAAACATAGTAACAATAGTGAGTCCAGAGATGGTCGTATTAGGTGGAAGCCTTATAAAATATGGAGAGACATTATTTGTAAGGATAAGAGAAATAGTAAAGGAGAGGGCTAGATTAGTCCCTACAGAAGAAATTAAGATAGTTCCAGCTAGATTGGGAGATGATGTCGGTGTCTTAGGGGCAGTAGCGGTTGGTCTCTTAGGAGATGAAAGATAGGGGCAAGAAGCTTCTTGCCCCTATATCTTAGCCTAAAATATACACCCCTCTTACTGGCTCGAGTACTTTCAGCCTAAATCCAAATTCTCTTCCGCTGTAAGGCTTAGGAAAATCAAATGATACTTTAACTAATATCTTATTTATCCCTTTTTTTAGAGGTATAGTGACCTCATCCTCGTATACAAAGCTATCACTCTTATAGATAGATGCTCCGTTAACTAATATTTCTAGTTTCCCTTCTCCATATAGAGAACATCGTATTTGCCTTTCTTCATCTGAATAGATTTCTCCTTTTGCATAAGCTGTTCCCTTAGTAAGTCCTTCACCCAATAAGTCTCTGGAGAATTTTAGAAGATCAAGATATCCAAATGGTTCAACTATAAACTTAGAACCTGAACTCCACTTATAGGTCTTATCGCCAATTTTATACTCAATCTTATCTAAATCTTCCTCTATCTCTTCTACTTCGCTATCAAATGGTCCTATGACCTTCCAGGAGATTATATTCCCATCCCTAAGGTTTATTTTAAATGTCTTCTCTATAATTTCCCCTTTTGTCTCAATCTTAGCCCTTATAGTCATATCTTCATAAGGCGGTATAGATACCCCTATTGGAGAAAGGACTAAGCTTTTCTGAACTATGTCTCCGGGCTTTAATGTCAATCTTCCACTAGGATATGTAAAACTAGGTTTACCGTTGGGTAGCTCCGAAGATACTACTGACCATACTTCTGATTTATCTACTTCAAAATAGACTTCTCTTGTAGGTGCAGAACTACCATTTATTATTAGAACATTAACTTTTATATGACTATCCTGCTCTTTATCTAGAGCATCCACAAATATGTCTATATTGTCTTCTTCTATTAGCGGTGGGTCCATTTTTTCTACTGTGATATCTAGTATACTTCCAAATTGATAGTTTATCCCTCTTATCTTTAATAGATTACTCTCGTTCTCAAAATCAACTGATTTATCGCCAATCTTTACTTCTTTCCCGCTAAGACCAAAGATATAGAGGTTTAATATTTTGTCCTTTTCAAAACCAGAGAATTCTTCTCCATAACTAGTAATCGTTATCCTTAGCTGGTCTTTTGTTTCACAAGCGGAAATTTTGGTCTTTACAAACTTACCTTCTTCATAGCTATAGGTAACTCCATCGTCTTCATATATCTCGAACTCTCCATTGATAGGCGTATAGATATTAATATCTATCTCTTTTAATGGTTTTTCATCAACATACATAACCTCTTGAGCATTCATGGGGATTATGGAGGAGTTTCTTACAAAGAGAGGAATTCTATCTATAGGTGCTGGGACTTTTAGTAGCCTTTTGCCCTTATATCTTTTCCCTGTCCAGAAGTCATACCAGTAGCCTTCAGGTAGATAGGTTTCTTTTATCCTAGAATTCTTTTCTACCACAGGAGATACTAATATATCTCCAAACATAAACTGGTATTTACTTTCGTAGGCGTTTTTATCTTCTGGATAGTCTACAACCATTGCCCTCATTATCTGCTTACCAGTTATCACTCTATGAGCTAGACTATATATGTATGGCATAAGCCTATATCTAAGTGTGATAAACTTCTTAAGTATCTCCTCTGCATCCTTTCCAAAAGACCATGGTTCGTTTTCAGGTCTAGTGCCGTGTGTCCTGAATATCGGACAGAATGTTCCCCACTGGAACCATCTTATATACAATTCAGAGGTAAAATCAGGATGGAAGAAGAACCCTCCTATATCTGTGCACCAGTAGGGCATACCTGTTAAGGTTACATCCTGCCCTATAACAACTTGATCTTTTAAAACCTCCCAGCTAGAATTTATATCTCCAGACCACATAGCAGTACTGTATCTGTGTATTCCACACCAGAATGTCCTAGCCAGAGAGAAGCTTCTAGTCCCAAATGTCTCTCTTTGGTTTTCATATAGCCCTTTGGTCCAGAGTAACGTATAGACATTATGCACCTTCTCTCTAGGTCCAAGGTAACTCATTGTCCCAGGTTTATGCTCTTCTATCTCTCCCATATCTGTCCAATAACCTCTAATGCCAGTCTCATAAAGCGGTTTTATCTCTTCCCACCAAGCTTTTCTAGCTTCTGGATTGGAATGGTCAAATGTTGGTCTAGCAGTAGGAGGAACATCGTTTAGATAGCCCTTCTCTTTAAAGATTTCATACTTTAGAGACTTTCTATCTATAAATGGATGTTGAGCCTGCATAACTTTAAAGCCCATTTCTGATAACCTTTTGAATGTTTCTTCTGGATTTGGCCAGTAACTTCTATCCCATTCAAGGTCACCAAACTCTTTAAACCAAAGCCAGTCTATAACTAGGACATCTCCAGGGATGCCTCTTTCTCTGAACTTCTTACCTAGCCAGAGTAGTTCTTTTTCGCTTCTGTATCTATTTTTACACTGTATAAATCCGTAAGCCCATTTTGGAAGAAGCCTTGGAAGTCCAGTTATATCATAGTAGTTTCTTATTATCTCATTGAAATCCTCTCCCAAAATGATATAGAAGTCCCCCACTTTGGAGCCATACAGTAAAACTACAAGTCTATTTGGATTACCTTCTCCGCTTGGCAAATCCCAATCCCAAGGGGAGGGAGCCCATTCATTACCTGTGTTCTTTTCTGGGATTTTGTCTCCACCTATATTGAACCTTACAGGCCAACTAGTATCTAAGAATAATCCATAGTTTTCTGATGATAGTAAGAATGGAACAGAGTCGTTACCACTCCTTCTAAACCCATTCCATTGATGCCAACACCTACGCTCTTTTCCTCTCTGATCAAGGTCTGCCATATGGTCTTGTCCTAAGCCGTATATCCTCTCTTCTGGGGACAGATTGAATCTAAAGATTGTTTCTTCATTGCGTTTATCTATGAAGGCAGTATTATCTGTAGAGAATTTCTCTTTTCCATCTTTATAGACCTTAAAAGAAAATGGATTAAGATTTATGAATAACGTCGTAGAACCCAAAGATACCTTAATTTCATTGTCAGATATGTTAGAGACGTTGATTTTACTTGGAGTCTTTTCTAAGGCTACCCTAAATTCATTAGACTCATCTACCCCTTCTTCTGACACCTTAAATCTAATGATTTTTTCTCCGAGAAGAGAGAATAAGATAGTTCTTCCTTCACCCTCTAGTACAAGGGCATTATCTGTAATACTAATCACTCTATACATAAAATCACCCCTTTTTCTTATAAGGTCCAGGATTTTTCATCTTCTCTGTTGTTATCTCCGCTGTCTTCTTTAAAGCAGTTTCATTTCCCAGATGTCTATGGACGAGATACCCTGCCATACAGGTATCTCCTCTTCCTGTTCTTCCCTCTAATGTCCAACCGCCAAATTTTTCCTCGTAGATTTTTCCTTGATACCAAAGGACCACTCCATCTCTGTAAGTAAGAAGAATCTCTTTAGAACCCCACTTAGAAATCTCTTCTAATGCTCTATAAAGGTCTTTTATACCTGTTAAGACTTCTGCCTCTCTTGAATCTATCTTGAATACGTCAATTAAAGGTAGATACTTTTCCTTATATTCCCAATCCTTATATACCATATTCCCTTCGCTGTCTACATTCCTTAAAAAGCCTTGAGCATCTAATCCGAGGACATTTGCCTTTCTACGTAGTTTTTCGATAAATGATTCCGAGATTTCCCCATGCCATAGACCCGAGATGTGAATAATATCCGCATCTTCTATACTATCTATCTCTTTGTCTACAAATGGCTCAGCCTTCTCAATCATCTTAGACCTTCTCTCATCAGGATTATCTGTCGGGTAGATATTTTGGATGGTTGTAGTAGTTTTTGATGGAAGCCAGATGACATTTATTCCGTAATCTTCCATATCTTTGAAAAGTTTTTTATCTTCTTCGGTTAACTTTGTGTACACAGTAGTTTTAATAGAGAAAGATTTTGCCACAAAGGCTCCATAGTATACTCCTCCACCTGGGATAACCTGTTCTTTAGACCTCAATATGTTTATATCCTTAGATAGATGTCCTATGAAAACTATTTTCACCAAGACCTCCTAAAAGTTATTTTTTATGATCTCTCTGAGTATTATAGATACAGCTTTCAATAGATTGAAACTTTCCATATCGGAAGAATTAGATAATCTTTCTTTTAACGTAGAAATCTGAGAACTTAACTCAGAAATCAATGAATCCCAATCTATGGGAGGGAGCTGTGGCCTTACTTCTGATATTTCCTTTTTTAGCAGGTCCACACTCTGACCTTTTAAAGGGATCAATGTCTGATACCCTTTGAGTCTGAGTAATTGAGAAAATGCCTGAGAAGAGCTTAGTTCACCGTGGGTTATTATGAATGTAGGGTTACTCTGAAATCCTTCTGCCCACTTTAATAAGTCCCTCTGGTCTGCATGTGAAGAGAAACCATTTATTGTGTGAATCTTGGCTCTTACTACCACTTCTTCCCCCATTACATTGATACTCTTAGCACCATCTATGATCTTTCTTCCTAATGTACCTTGTGCCTGATATCCAACAAAGATTATCTGTGTACTATCTTTCCATATGTTATGTTTTATATGGTGTAATATCCTTCCACCAGTACACATACCACTTCCTGCTATAATTATTCCAGTTTCCAAATCATTCAATCTTTTTGATTCTTCTACAGAAGAAAGATACTTTAGATTCTCTATATCGAAAGGGTCTTGAGAATCTAAGTAGTATTTCTGAAGCTCACCCGAAAGAAGAGTGCTATACTTTCTATAAACCTCGGTGACACTTTTCCCCATTGGGCTATCAAAATAAATAGGTATACTATTTGAAAGAACTCCTTGTTCTTTTAATAATCTTATCTCATATAGTATTCTCTGAGCTCGATCTACTACAAACGAAGGGATAAGGACTTTTCCATTTTCATTTATTGCACTCTGTATAACTTGTGCAAATTCTCTCCTGGTTTCTTCCAGAGTTTTGTGAATTCTATCCCCATACGTAGATTCTATTACTACATAGTTTGCATATTCTATCTCAGCTGGGGTCCCCTCCATACCTCCTTCCTGTTGTCCGATATCTCCAGAAAAAACAAGTTTAACATCCTTATTCCATACCTCTATAGAAGCTGAACCTAGAATATGGGAAGAATCTCTAAATCTAAATTTTATATCTTCTAGTGAAATAACTTCATCATAAGGGACTGGTTCAAACAGCTTAAGGCTAATCTCAACATCTTTTTCATCATATAAAGGTTTGATAAGAGGTTTTCCTGCCCTTCTATTCTTTCTATTTATTCTTTCTGCTTCTTCTTTCATCAACTTTACAGTGTCAAGCCACAAGATTTCGCACAACTCTATTGTCGGCAAAGTAGCATATACCTTACCTCTAAATCCATCTTTAACTAACTTGGGGATTCTACCTGAGTGGTCTAGATGGGCATGAGTCAGAAGTATAGCCTTTATAGAAGAGGGAGAAAAATCAAATGGAGCCTCATTCTTTGCTTCCCCTTCCCCTTGGAACATACCACAGTCAACGAGGTATAAACTGCTCTCTGTTTCTAGCAGATAGCTAGATCCGGTTACCTCTCTAACTGCCCCTAGAAATGTAAGTAGCATTTTAGCCTCCTAATTGGTTCCGTATAACATTTACCTAATTATATCATAAGGTTTTCTTCGTTACATTATATTATATAAATGTCCCATAGTCTTTCCCAAGGATAGGTCTTTTATAGCGTGGCTCTGATAGGAAGACTTTTATGCAATCCGCTAAAGTTTTTATCCCTTCTTCTATATCCGGTTCTAGTATTTGAGCAAAACTGATTCTAAATCCTTCTATGGGAGACTGATCAGAGAGAAATATGTCTCCGGGCATAAACATAACTTCTCTTTCTAAAGCTTTATAATAGAGGTCTCTAGAGTAATACCCTTTTGGTAGGCTTATCCATAGATACAGTCCTCCCTTTGGGATGTTATAGGATACGTCTTGTAG
>JACIXS010000078.1 GCA_014360335.1 bacterium
GCTTCACCAAAATCTAAAAGCATTAGTGTATTATCATCTACTAAAGGTTCTATCTCTTTACCATCAAAAGCTCCTGTCCGAACAATACGTTTCTTCTCAGAGATACCTGAAAAACAGGTAACTCTTTTGGCTGGACCTAAGAGTCCTGTTACTTGATGTAAACCATGAACCCCTAGGTCTAAAAGAGGACCTGCAGTAGGTTTATAGAACCAGCTTGGGTCTACATCACGAAATTGAAAATATTCTGGTCCCCCATGGGAAACAGAACACCTAATGAACGATACCTTCCCAATAATACCTTCTTTTATAATTCTTCTTGCTTCCTGTATATCAGGACGTAACATATGTATAGGGGATGCACTTATTTTAAGATTCCTCTTCTTTGCCTCTTCGATAAGAATCCTTGCTTCTTTTACAGTTGTAGCTATAGGTTTCTGAGAGTATAAATGTTTTCCAGCCTGAAGAGCCTTAAGATTAATCTCAAAATGAGCATCTATAGACGTAAGATCTAGCAGGATTTCAAATTCACAATCTTTTAAGAGTTCATCTATGTGCCCATACCATCTAGGGATGTTAAAACGCTCCGCACTCCTTTTTGCCCTCTCAGGTATGATATCACAGACCGCTACAATATCAGCATTGGACATATTCTTAACCTCAGGTAGATAATTGGAGTTTGCTATAAGACCGCAACCTACAACAGCTATACGCCATTTTTTATCCATAAAAGTCCCTCCTTATTCATAGAGGAAACAGTTAACCTCTTGATTAT
>JACIXS010000079.1 GCA_014360335.1 bacterium
GTGCACTTTCTGAACTTATCCGAGAATACATATCCCTTTGCTAGATTAGGGAGAATTTCCTTTAAATCATTTGAAAATCTAAAGAGACCATCAACCATTGCATCTTCTACATCGTTCCATGTCTGCGGATTTAGAGAGGAGCCTCTCAATATCCCACCATATTTACCTACCTCTTTAGTTGGAACTACTACTAGAGGCTCTTCTGGAAGTCTCTTCTCTACTGGTGGAAGTTTCCCCTGTTTTACTAGTTCTTGTAGCATAGGAGCTTCTTTAAACTTTGTTATCCTCTTCCCAGTCTGTTTGTAGTATTCCATAGGAGAATTATAATACAATACTCTCTCTTTACCCTTCTGGGCAAAGACATATGGAATACTTGTAAGGACCAACACAGAGATCAATAATACTAATGCACTAACCTTTAAAATCTTACCCATAGTCTCAACCTCCTTTTGGTATCCTATTATTTTATTTTATTGTATACTATATTATAGATCTTATGGTATACCTAGTCAACAAAAACCTGAAAGAATGTTATAATTAACTTCAATTCGAGGAGGCTCTATGGAGATAAATAAGAGTGTATATGAGAAGATAAAGGAACTTATCCTAAATATGGACTTAAAACCAGGAGAGTTTATATCTGAAGCTATACTTGCCAAAAAGCTCAATGTTAGTAGAACTCCAGTAAGGGAAGCACTAAAAAAGCTAGAACAAGAGGGGCTAATAGTAACAGAAGGAAAGAGAAAGCGGGTATTCATACTAACATTAAAGGATCTAAAGGGGATATTCGATTTAAAGAGGATAATAGAGACTGAAGTTGTTCGCTGGGCCATAGAGAGGGGTAAGGAAGAAGATTTTAAAAAGCTAAAAGAAGCAATAGAAGGCTTAGAAAGGCTTGCCAAGTCTAGACCTAAAAACAGTACTGAGATAAGAGAATGGTTCATACTCTGGCTTAAACAGGATAGAGAATTTCATAATATTATATTTGACATGGCTGATAATAAAAGAGCAGAGCAGATAGTAGAAAATCTTAACTCTCAGTGGCATAGGTTAAGGATAGGTATAGATGCTATCGAAGGACGTATCGAAAAGGCTTTAGAAGAACACAAAAAAATAGCTCAAGCAATTTTGGGAAAAGACATCACTAAAGCTAAAGAGGCAATGCTAGAACATCTAGACAACCTTTATAACAGCGTATCTAGCCTTATGGAGATCTTCCATTTCCCTAAAAGCTAAACTGACGTCGTTGATGAACAACACTCACAACATCCCCAATGGATAAAGAGGTTTTTAATGTTATAATTACTTTTGTAATCCTTAAATGAAAGGGGAGATAGTAAATGGGAGTTAAAGAACTTGCCCAAAAGGCTAAGTCTGCTTTCTATATACTAGCTAAGGCAAAGACATCTGTAAAGAACTCCGCACTTCTACTTATGGCTGACAGATTAGAAGAAAAGAGTAATGAAATTCTAGAAGCAAATAGAATAGACCTAGAGAATGCTAAAAATCTTTCCCCTGCTCTTATAGATAGACTCACCTTAAACGAAAAAAGGATCTCTGCTATGGCGGTATCATTAAGAGAGGTAGCCAGACTAGAAGACCCAGTAGGGAAAACGGTATCTGCTTGGAGAAGACCTAACGGGATAGAAATTCAAAAGATAAGAGTACCGATAGGACTTATAGGTATCATATATGAAGCTAGACCAAATGTTACCGCAGATGCTGCTGGATTATGCCTTAAAGCAGGTAATGCGGTAATACTCAAAGGCGGTTCAGAAGCTATAAATTCTAACCGAAAGATAGTAGAGATATTACAGTCTGCAGTAAGGGATGTAGGGTTACCTCCTGAGGTAATCTCGTTCATAGATGACACTAGAAGAGAAGCAACCCTAGAGCTTATGCACTGCGATGAGTATGTAGACCTTCTTATCCCAAGGGGTGGAGCCAATCTTATACAGACAGTTAGGAGAGAATCAACGGTACCAGTTATAGAAACTGGCGTAGGAAACTGTCATGTATATGTAGATGAGAGTGCGGATCTAGATATGGCAGAGGAGATTACATTTAATGCGAAGGTCCAAAGACCAGGTGTATGTAACGCCATAGAAACCCTTTTGGTTCACGAAAAGATAAGCAAGGTATTTCTACCTAGGATGCTAGAAAGACTTAGGTCAGCAGGGGTAGAGATTAGAGGTTGCCCTAAGACGAGAGAGATAGTTCCATGGGTTATCCCAGCAACAGAGGAGGATTGGTATACAGAGTATCTAGACCTCATTATAGCTGTAAAAGTAGTAGAGAATGTAGACTCAGCTATAGCCCATATAAATAAATATGGGAGTAAACACTCAGATAGTATAGTTACAAGAGATTATTTTAATGCTAGGAAGTTCTTAAATGAGGTTGATTCTGCTTGTGTCTATGTAAATGCTTCTACAAGATTTACCGATGGTTTTGAATTTGGCTTAGGGGCGGAGATAGGGATAAGCACCCAAAAACTTCATGCTAGAGGTCCTATGGGTCTAGAGGAGATAACAACCACTAAATATATCATCTACGGGGAGGGTCAAATAAGAGAATGAAATATAAGATTGGTTTTATCGGACTTGGTAATATGGCTTCTAGCCTTATAGAAGGTTGGAGGAATAGAGGAAGAGAAGGTAAAGATATTATTGGTTTCGATATAAGACAGGATAGAATGAATTTTGTAAAAGAAAGGTTCGGTATAAACGTCGCTAATAGTATTCAAGAGGTGGCTGATGGAGAGATTGTTATACTTGCTGTAAAACCGCAAGACTTCTCCTCTATCAAAATAGACATTCCCCAAGATATAGTTATCGTTTCTATTATGGCTGGTGTATCTATAAAAAAACTAGAAGAACATTTTCCTAATAGTCCTATAATAAGAGTCATGCCAAATCTTTTATGTAGTATAAACAAGAGTTTCATCCCCTTTACTTACAACGACAGGGTAGATAAAAAAGAGAAAGAGTTATTTATCTCATGGTTTACTGACTTTGGTGAGGTTACAGAGGTCAAAGAGTCACTAATGAATGTTATGACCGCCTTAAATGGGAGTGGTCCTGGCTTTATAGCATACCTTATAGAGGCATTCACAGAGGCTAGTGTATATGAGGGACTACCATATGAGGTAGCTTTAAAGCTTACACTGAGTATATTTGAAGGGACTTCTGCATTTTTAAGGGAGAATAATATCTCTCCAAACTCTTTCAGACTTAGTGTAACTTCTCCTGGAGGAACTACCTCCAGAGGAATCTGGATTTTAGAGAAGGCTGGTATAAAGGGAACTATATATGATATGATAAGGCTTAGTAGTGAAAGAGCTAGAGAACTTGAGAATTCTTAATTAGTATAAAGAAAGGAAGGGAAGCCTATGCTAAGAGTAGGAATTATTGGTGCTGGTGGGATGGGAAAGATTCATGCAGATTGTTGGTCTAAAATAAAAGAAGCAAAAATCCAAGTCATATGTGATATAGAGAAGGATAAAGCAGAATCGCTAGCAAAGATATACAATACTGATACCGCTACATCTAGTAGTGATGTTATAAAGAGGTCAGATATAGACATTGTAGATATATGTACTCCAACTCCTTTCCATGCAGATGATATTATCTTGGCATTAAAGTCAGGTAAGCATACTATATGTGAGAAGCCCATAGCAAGGACATTAGAATCTGCAAAAGAGGTTATTAGGGTTGCAAAAGAGGTAGATGTAAAGTTTATGACCGCTCATGTATTAAGATTCTTTCCTGAATTTTCTACCGCTAAGAATCTTATAGATAGCGGAGCTATAGGAATCCCTAGGATGGCTAGAATGAAGAGGGGAGGACCTTATCCTGTAGGGAAATGGAATGATTGGTATTCCAAAGTAGAGATGAGTGGGGGTTGTCTGGTAGATACGGGTGTACATGACTTCGACTTTCTCAGATGGATATTTGGGGATGCAGAGCGTGTATATGCTAGTGCTCTAACTTGGAAAAACATATTACATAAAGACTATGGACTTGCTACTATAAGATTTAAATCTAGGGCGATGGCTCAGGTAGAGATTACTTGGGCTCATCCACCTAAAACACCTATGAAGGTTGGGTTTGAACTTATAGGGACAGAAGGGATGTTAACATATGACAACTATTCCTCTACACCTTTAAGAATAATGAAAGAGGGAGAAACGTTTAACACCTTTTCAATGGAAAGTCCTATAACAGAAGACCCATATCTTGGAGAGATAGAGCACTTTGTTTCCTGTATAAAGGAGAATAAAGAGCCTCTAATAACACCTGAGGATGCTTACAGGGCATTAGAGATTGCTCTAGCTTGCATCGAATCTGCTAGAACGAATAGACCAGTGAATGTTGGAGGTGAGATCTAATGAAGGGAGCTATACTAAGCTTTGCACATATACATGCCTTTAGTTATATAGAATGTCTAAAACGAATCCCAGAGGTAGAAGTATCCGCAATTGCTGACGAGGATGAAGACAGGGGTAAATCCATAGCAAGTAGGTTTAATACTAGATACTATAGAGATTATCAGGACCTTTTAAAATCTGAAGATATTGATTTTGTTGTTGTCTGCTCTGAGAATGCAAAGCACAAAGATATGGTTATAGCTAGTGCTCAGGCTGGAAAACATATATTGTGCGAGAAACCTATATCTACCGATATAAAATCTGCTAAAGAGATGATAGAAACCACAAATAGATATGGGGTTCAGTTTCAAATAGCCTTTCCAGTAAGGTTTTCTCCTATTGTAAGAAGGGTGAAAAATATGATAGATAATGGGGAGTTCGGAAAGATCTTTGCCTTTAACTGCACCAATCATGGTAAGATGCCAGGTGGATGGTTCGTAGATAAGTCTCTGGCTGGTGGTGGAGCGATAATGGACCACACTGTTCACGTTATGGATATACTTAGGTGGTATCTTGGATGCGAAGCTGAGTACGTCTATGCAGAAGGGGATACATTACTGCATAATATACCTTCTGATGATGTAGGATTGGTCAGTGTCACTTTTGAAAATGGTATCTTCGCCACTATAGATACAAGCTGGTCTAGGCCAAAATCCTTCCCTATATGGGGAGATGTCAACATATATATGACCGCTGAAAAGGGGGCAGTTGAGATAGAGGTATTTAATCAAAATTTGAGTCTATACAATGATAAGACGATGTCTGTATCCTGGTTAGGCTGGGGATCAAATATGGACTTCCTTATGGTTAAAAGCTTCATATCCTCTATAAAGGAGAATAAACCAGTAGAGGTTACAGGCTATGACGGTCTCAAAGCTATGGAGGTTGCTCTAGCGGCATATAGGTCTATAGAATTACAAGAACCTGTAAAACTTCCACTGGAGGAATAGATGTTTGGATTAAGAGGGAATATAGTAACCGGCGGAAATATATACAATAATTGGGTCTTAGTAGTAGAAGACGACCATATATACAGTGTTACACGTGAGGCTGAAAATATCCAGATAGAAAACCTTGACGACTGTTTTATTGTGCCAGGCTTTGTAGATATACACACACATGGAGCGGTAGGCTACGACATTATGGATGGCGAGCCTAAAGGTATAGTAAAGATGGCAGAGTTTCTAGCTTCTCATGGAGTCACCTCTTTTCTACCAACGACTACTACTCTAGATATAGAAAGCACTTTAAAGGCTATCTCTGCAGTAGAAAGGGCAATAGAATTAAATAAAAACGGGGCAAAAATCATTGGGATACATCTAGAAGGTCCTTTTATAAATCCTAAGCATAAGGGTGCACAGAACGAAAGATATATAATAGAACCGACAAAAGAGGTCCTAGAGAAACTTACAGAATCTAAGCTTATAAGACTTGTAACTATAGCCCCTGAGATCTCAGGGGCTATACCTGCAATAAAATTTATGAAAGATAAAGGTATCTATGTATCTCTAGGACATTCAGATGCTACATATGAAGATACAATAAAGGCTATAATGGCAGGAGCAACTCTTGTCACCCATCTATTCAATGGGATGAGACCTTTTCATCATAGAGAACCTGGCATAATGGGAGCCGGACTTGCAGAAGATTCACTAAAATGCCAAATTATTGCTGATGGAATACATATACATTTCTCAGCTATAAGACTTGTCTATAAGGCAAAGGGGTACAGAAACATAATCCTTATAAGTGATAGTATGAGTGCCACTGGTTTATCAGATGGAGAGTATGAATTGGGAGGGCTTAGGGTCACTGTTAGAAGTGGAGCACCTAGACTCCAAGACGGACGTTTGGCAGGAAGCACATTAACCTTGGATACTGCTATAAAGAATATAGTAAATAAAGCACTGATACCACTACCCTTCGCAGTAGAAATGGCATCAAGGATTCCAGCCAAAAGTATAGGAGAAGCTTCGATAGGTAGCTTCTCCTACGGAAATAAGGCAGATATCGTAGTGTTAGATAGAAATCTTAATGTAATAAGGACCTACATAGACGGAAGACTGGTTTATTCTTCAGTCTGATTCTGGCATTCCTTACAGTAGCCGTAGTACACAGCCTGCGCCCTTACCACCTTAAAATCCTCTCCTAAATCGGGAAGGGGAGCTGGGATAGAGATATCAAAGATCCTCTTACACCTTAAACAGACAAAGTGGCTATGAGGTGTTATATCGGGGTCAAAGTGAGCCTTTCCATCTCCAACGTCTAACCTCTGTATAACACCTAAGTCTGCTAGGCTGTTTAGTGTCTTATACACTGTAGCTACAGAAACAGTGGGAGCGATCTTCGATACTTTTTTATGGATGTCCTCTGCGCTAGGATGTGACTTATTCCCGTCCAATACCTCACCTATAAGCTGTCTCTGTGGAGTAATCTTAAGACCCTTATCCTTTATAGTCTTTAGTATCATATTCTCTCTCTTTCTCATAGCTATATCATTATACTATATGTAACGGTAAATTTAAACCAACAAAGCTAGCTTCCATAATTGCCTCTGGAAGAGTCGGATGGGCATGAATAGTATTTGCCAATTCCTCTAACTTTACTCTTTCTTTTACTGCAAGTCCAACCTCTCCCAACAAAATGGACGCATATGGACCTATAATATGAGCTCCAATAATTTCCCTTGACTCATCTGCTACTAGCTTTACCATTCCCTCCCATTTACCTATAGAAATAGCATAGCCTAATGCCCTAAACGGAAATCTTCCAATAACTGGATTTATTCCTTGAGCCTTTGCCTGCTCTTCAGTTAATCCTACACTACCTATCTGTGGCTCACAGAATATAGCTTTCGGAACAGTATTATAGTCTAGACGTTTCTTATCCCCAAGGATATTTTCTATAGCAGTTAGACCTTGATGTGATGCAACATGGGCAAATAGAGATATACCCGTCACATCTCCTATAGCATAGATGTTTGGTATATTTGTCTGTAGATACTCGTTTACCTCTATATATCCCTTACTGTTTGTCTTTATTCCGAGGTTTTCTATACCCAAACCTTCCGTATTTGGTCTTCTCCCCACCGCAATAAGAATCTTTTCTCCTTTGATATGTTCTCCGTTCGCTAAAATTGCCCCATCTTCAGTTACCTCTTTTACTGTATTGTTGAGATAGAGTTTTATCCCCTTCTTCTTCAAAACCCTCTCAAGCACCTTAGATATCTCCTCGTCCTCGGTAGGAACAATCCTAGGCATCATTTCTACTATACTTACCTCAGAACCCATATCCCTATAGAATGTAGCGAATTCCACACCAATAGCTCCTGCACCAATGACAATTATATCCTTAGGTATATAAGGTATAGAAAGAGCATAATCGCTAGAAATGATTCTATCATTATCTATCCTTATATCTCCTATATTTGTAACAGGTAGAGAACCTGTAGCTATAATAATTACATCACCTTTGATTACCTCTCCATTAGATACGCTCACCTCTGTATTACTTAATAGCTTAGCCTTGCCTTTTATTAATCTTACTTTCCTCGTAGATAGTAAATACTCTACCCCTCTTACAAGTTGCTCTACCACCTGGTCTTTCCTCTTAAATACCGAATTTATATCTACTTTATAATCGTTTACTTCTATACCAAAATCTCTAGCTGTCCTTATATCGTTTAATCTTTCGCTAGCTGAAAGCAGTGCCTTAGTTGGTATACATCCTCTATTAAGACAAACTCCTCCTACTTTATCTTCTTCGATCAGAGTTATATTATGCCCTAACTGAGCTCCTCTAAGGGCAGTTACGTATCCACCTGGACCTCCACCAATTATAACTATATTCATCGTTCAATCCTCCTTTTTTCGGTAATTATTATATCCATCTCTTCATCCCACTCATCTATAAAATCCTCATCTACTATCTGGAAATCATAGGCTAGACCTATCTTCAAAACCCTCTCAGGAAGAGACTTTATAAACCTATCAAAGTGCCCCTTACCATGACCTACCCTATGTAATCTTGTATTAAAGGCGATACCTGGAATAATAATGACTTCAAGGTCTGTTACAGTATAAGCCTCAGAACTATAAGGTTCTAATACATTGAAAGCCCCTGGAGAAAGTTCGTCTAAGCTCTCTATCCTAACTGGAATAATATCTTCATCTACAGTCTTCGGAACTATTAAAATCTTTCCATCACTTAGCACCTTTTTTAATATCTTAAATGTGGGGACCTCACTAGGTAGACTTACATAACTCATTATCACCCTATAAGGTTCTATAATCTTTATAACTTCTTCCTGTATAATATCTCCCCATCTATCCAATAGCTCTTTAGGATAAAGCTTGAATAGCCTCTTTATCCTTCCTCTTATCTTAAGTTTAGTTATATTCATACCTTACCCTTCTGTAACCTATAAGCAGTAATTACATTCTTCATAAGCATTGCTACCGTCATAGGTCCGACACCACCGGGGACTGGAGTTATGAAGGTAGCAATCTCTTTCACCCTTTCAAAATCTACATCTCCTACAAGTTTATCTTCAACCTTATTTATACCGACATCTATAACAATAGCACCCTCTTTTACCATATCTACTGTTATAAGCCTAGGAACACCAACAGCACATACCAATATATCTGCTCTAGAAGTCTCCCTTTTTAAATCAATAGTCTTTGAATGGCAGACCGTTACCGTTGCATCAAGAGATAATAATAAATGAAAAAGAGGCTTCCCTACAAGATTACTTCTTCCAACTATCACTGCATTCTTACCTCTTATATCTATATTTTCCCTCTTTAACAGTTCAATAATGCCTAAGGGTGTACATGGGATGATTCTAGGCTTTCCGCTTGATAGTCTTCCAAGGTTATCAGGATGAAGCCCATCTACATCTTTTAATGGGTCTATATTAGATACAACATCAAAGGCATCTAAATGTTTAGGCAACGGCATCTGAACAATGATCCCATTTATCTCTCTATCCTCATTTAAAGTCCGTATACTAGATAACAACTCGTCTCTACTTATTGACTGAGGAAACTTCAAAAGCTTATAGTTCAGTCCCAATCTTTTACAGGCTCTCTCTTTATTTCTTACATACACTATAGAGGCTGGGTCATCTCCTACTAAAACTACTGCCAATCCAGGTTTATCTTTAAGAGTACTTACCTCTTTTCTAAGTTCCCTATATATTTCATCTGCTATACTTTTCCCATCTATTATCTTAGCCATATTAGACTTCTCCTCTTAATTCTTTTATAACCTTCTCTAAAAACGCAGTATTCTCTTCTACAAGGTCTGGTATTGGTAGATTATATGGGCATTTAGTAAGACAAATACCACATCTTGTACAGTTCTTACCACTCAGGTATGCATCATATACCCATCCACTTACTATTCTCTCCTTTGGAAGTCTCTTCACTATAGACTTAGCACCAAGTAGGGATGTTATGTGGACCCCTTGAGGACAGGGCTGACAATACTGACATCTTCTGCAGAATACCGAACCTAATTCTTTTCT
The DNA here is from genome assembly GCA_014360335.1 of bacterium. GTDB lineage: Bacteria > DUMJ01 > DUMJ01 > DUMJ01 > DUMJ01 > DUMJ01. Next base: position 9,960 of record JACIXS010000079.1, read on the forward strand.
TATTCTCTCTATCTCTTTTATCTCTTCCTCTGTTAACTCATAGGAACCTTTAGCTATAGCTACGTTTTCTTCTACTTCCCTAATAGTCTCCATACCAGGGTCAGGAATAACATAACCTTGTCTAAGCACATACTTTAGAGCAATCTTAGCATTCTCTATCATACCCCCACCTAGAGGCTTCATACCTATCAAACCAATACCTTTCTCCTTAGCTAAATCTAATATCTTTTCCTCACACTTATTCTCGATAAAGTTATAGCAGAGCTGTATTATCTCAAACTCTCCTGTATCTATGAGATCAAGGATAACATCTGTGCTGTGGCTGGAGACACCTATATGTTTTATAAGGCCTCTTTTCTTTGCCTCCTTTAGACCTTCTAATGCTCCATCCTTTGACATTACCATCTCAAATATCTCTCTACTATTAACACCGTGTAATTGATATATATCAATACTTTCTACTCCTAGATTGTTTAGACTTGTCTCTACATCTCTAAGGATTCCTTCCTTAGTTCTATTCCCAGATTTAGTAGCTATATATACCTTCTTATCTATCCCCTTTATCGCTTTACCTATCTTTATCTCACTGTCGGTATATCCCCTAGCAGTATCGATAAGGTCTATACCTAGCTCTATAGCCCTTCTTACTACTTTTACTGCACTATCTATATCTATCCTCTGTATAGGGATACCCCCAAAAGCTATTGGGAAAACTTTTATTCCAGTATTACCTAATAGCCTCTTCTCCATATTATTCTTCCTCCTCAAGTCTTTCTATCTCGGACATAATTATCTCTTCCACTGTGAGATTCTTTATCTTACTCTTATAAAGCTGTCTCCCTAGGAGATTGTCTCCCTTTACCCAGCGTTCTTCAGGTTTATCTTTTAGTATATTATAAAACCTATTTACCTGAGCACTTAAATAGTCTGCCCTGTGCACGGTCTCTGCCTCTAAGGTCATAGGCAATATGGGAGAACCTGTAGAATAATCTCCATGATGGCTCAGTATTATATGCAAGAGTTGTTGGAGATAAGAGGGTGATAAAGTGTTTATACCTCTTGACCTCTCTTTTACAGCCATTGCTCCTATAAAAATGTGCCCTAATAGTCTACCTTTGGTAGAATATTCTATCTGAGTACTGTAAGTTAGTTCATCCACCTTTCCTATATCGTGAAGTATAGAACCAGCGATTATTAGGTCCCTATTCATTTCCGGATACATCTCGCTTGCAGTTAAAGCAATCTTGCATACCTCCCAGGTGTGTTCTATGAGACCTCCAATATATGCATGATGTATCATCTTACCAGCCGGAGCAAGGAGGAAGTTCTTTATAAATCTATCATCCTCTAGAAATGATTTGACCAGGTCTTTTATACCCTGGTCTAGTATAGTATTAACCAGACTTTTGAGTTCTTCTAATAATGTTAAAGGATTTCTCGGGCTTTGAGGGATAAAATCTTTTGGATCAAACTGATTTGTAGGGCTTAAATCTTCTAATGCTATCTCTGTATTGTTGTTATATAACATAACCCTACCGCTAACCTCATATACTACCCCTATAGTTATATCTTTACCCTCATAGTCCCATCTTCTAGCTAGTATTGAACCTGTTCTATCACCTAATGTGAGGATAAGATTAATTCTTCCATTCTTACTAGACCCGACAGTTTTCTTTAGCACTACAAATGGGACTTTTTCTAGTAGAATACCCTCTTTAAGCTGTGAGATATAATATTTTTTCATCTTGGATACCAAGCCATTGCCTTTGTAGTGTATCCCACCCCTATATTCCCTCTTCTATCCAAAACAATAACACCAAACTTCAGCCCTTTCATCTTTCCTTCATTCACCACCATATCTACAGCAGTCTGTGCAGGGAATTGTCTCAACAGTATATCTATCTTTTTGGCTAGTCCAAACTTTATTATATCCTCTCCCAACCCAGTAGCAGATACTCCTCCCCAGAAAGAGGCATAAGTTCCTGCAGATATTATGGGGCTATCCCCTACTCTACCGGGAAGCTTTCCTTTCGTCCCTCCAGTAGATGTCCCTGCCGAGATTATTCCTCTTTTATCTATAGCCACCGCCCCTACAGTATCAGAAGAAAACTTATGATAAGATTCCTTAGGAACAAAAGAGGGTAGATTATACCGCTCTGCAAATCTCTCTGCACCTTCTCCAACCAACATAACATGAGAAGTTTCCTCCATAATTAGTCTAGCTAGTCTAATAGGATTCCTTACCGTTCTAACCCCACCAACCGCTCCTGCCCTTCCATCAGATGTCATAATACTTGCATCCATTTCTACGTAACCTTCCTTATTAGGGAAAGACCCCATACCTGCATCAAATACCCCACTGTCCTCCATAAGCGTTATTACCTTCTCTACAACTGAAAGAGAATCCCATCCATCCTCTAAGAGCTTATTGCCTATCTCCCATATCCCTTTTAGATTCTTCTGGAAAACTTTAAGAACGTCTTCAGGGATATCCCCTGCTCCTCCATGAACTATAAGTCTAACCTCTCTCATCTCTAGGGATTACCTCCTATCATTTATTTATAGCCCCTATCTTAAATCTATACGAGAGGACATTTATTATCTCCATCGATAAGAAGCTATAAAGAGGGATCAAAAAGGCTTGGGATATAATGGCAGGAATAAGTACAGGCTTTAACGGTAATCCTAAGATAAAGTGTAGTGTTAGAGGAACTAAAAACATAGAAGTTAAGGTCTGTGTTATTCCTACCCCTATAAGATAATCTTTAAAAGATAATCTCTCTTTAGTTATAGTCGTAAGACTTGGAAGTATTCCTCTTATCATTGAGATGATAGTAAAGGCAGGGATATAAGGGCCCATGGGGTTTATAAAATATCCTAACACATCTGAAACCGCTCCACATAAAGCCCCTTCTATTGGACCAAATAGGAAACTCGCAATAATTATTGGCAGAGGTCCAAACCCTATTCTCACCCCTTCTATACCTCCTATAGGGATTCTTAATGAAAGAATCCTAGTAAGAACTATACTTAATCCAGAAAGGAGCGCTATATATACAGCTCTTTTTATAACCATTCTATCCCTCCTAATTCTCTACAAGCTCTTTATGATTATAACATTAAATTTCTGCTATAATATATCTAATCCCAAAAAAGAGGTGGTAACTATGGCAAAGATTTATAATGTCGGTATAGCTGGTTTAACCCATGACCACATATGGGGGTTACTTAGAAAGTGGTTAGAACAGCCCAATGTAAGATTAGTAGGCATAGCAGAATCACACGAGCCTCTTAAAGAGAGAGCTAGAAAGGATTTCGGCATCGACAAGTTTTATGACACATATGAAGAATTGATAGAGAGAGAAAAGTTAGACATACTACAGATTACCTGTGAAAATAGTAAACACAGAGAGATTACAGAATATGCAGTATCAAAGGGGATAAACGTCATTATAGAGAAGCCTATGGCAGAGAGCTATGAGAGTGCATTAAGGATGTTTAACTCAGCCAAGGCAAGTGGTGTAAAGTTTATGGTAAACTGGCCTACAAATTGGAATCCGGCTATTAGAAAAGCCCTAGATATGGCTAAAAATGGAGATATAGGCAAGATATTTCAGTTTAGATATAGGGCAGGACATAAGGGACCAAAAGAGATAGGATGTTCCATCTATTTCTACAGTTGGCTTTATGACCCTGAGAAGAACGGTGCAGGAGCCTATATGGATTTCTGCGGATATGGTACGCATATGGCTGGTTATCTCCTAGGTAAACCCTTATCTGTCTTGGCTTTTGGCAAAAATCTAGTGAGAGATTATATACCAGCAGAGGATAATGCAATACTTATTATGGAATACGACAGAGCTATGGCAGTAGCGGAGGCAACTTGGAGTCAGATAGGGAATGCGCCTATAGAAAATCCTATTATATATGGAAGTGATGGGACTATAGCGGTAAGTAGAGGAGAAATAATTCTATTCTTAGATGGAAAGGAACCAAAGAGTATAGTTCCAGAAGAGTTACCTCCCTATGAAAAGAATGCGATTGTATATTTCTTGCATTGCATAGAAAACGATATAGTACCAGAGGGGTTATCTAACCCTGAGCTTTCACTTCAAACTCAGAAGGTACTATCTGCAGGGCTAGAAAGTATAAAGACTAAGAGAGCCATCTCCATAGACCCTTGAAAGTTTAGATGTAATTATGATATACTCTCTAAAGAGAATTTGAAATAAAGGATGGAGGTTGAATAAGTGCCAAATACAAGGTCTGCGAAGAAGCAACTTAGGTCTTCTAGAAGAAAGGCTGAGAGGAATAAGGCGGTAAAATCTAGGATTAAGACTGAGGTTAAGAAGTTTTTAGCATATATAGAAGCAAAAGATATAAATGCTGCAAAGTCGCAGATAAGTCTTGTGTGTAGTCTATTAGACAAGGCAGCTAAAAAGAATATTATACACGACAATACTGCAAGCAGAAAAAAGTCAAGATTGATGAAGAGACTCAGTTTATTAGAGTCTCAAATGTTAACTGTTCAGGCCTAGAGAGAGTATAAAGTCTTCTAGGCCTTCTTTTGGTTTCACTTCTCCTGTTTTTATCCTTCTCTCGGTTGAGAGGAGGAGTTTTATTTTTTTAACTAGGTCATCTAGTGGATAATCCCTGCTTATATTTAGAATAAATCTTGCGTATCCACTAGATATATTAAAGACTTTTGCTAGTTCTGAGTCTTGAAGGTCTAAAGTCTTTGTATATAAGAGTAGTTTATATCTTCTTCTTAAAGCAGAGAGTAACTGCATTATCTCACTATCTGGATAGTATTCTCTTCTCAGTAAAAAGAGGGCTTCTCCTATTCTTCCTCTTTCTAAAAGGTCTATAATTTGAAAGCCTACAAGTGTTGGGATACTCTTTATTATCTCTCTTACGTCCTCTTCTTCTATCTTTTCTCTATCCCCTACTAACAGTAATAGCGTATTCCATACAGAGAGGAGAAGGTACGGAGATTGAATGAGGGCAGTGGCGAGTATACTTAAAGAATTCTCTTCAATTATCTTTTCATAATACTTGGCTAAGCCCCTTATAATCTCTCTTATATATATATCAGCCTCTCTAGGGTTAGGTGGTGATAAAGAAATTTGCCTACTCCTAGGTATCTTAATTGGAACATCTGCATCTATGACTAGATATATGTCATCTGGAATAGCTTTAAGCTTTGGGGGATTGTTAAGTCTTGCTATAATCAGTTTTACCGTCGGTATAAGGACATTCCTTGCATTCTTTATCTCTTTATCTAATTCTACTTCAGATTCTATTCTTACTATTACCGTATCGCCTCTAGTTCTTAGGAGGTTATAAATTCTTGAGATTATATCATCTTTAAGAAAATCCCAATCTCCACTTAAGACATATAGATGTGAGACTTCTCCAGCTTTTAATTCATTTATTATTTTTATGTAATCTGGTATATCCAATATAGATCAATCCTCCAATAATGATATACATTGATATCAATTCTATTATACTAGGAGTATAAGCAATTTCATAGGTCATACTGTTGCCTATAGACACTATACGCAATAATAGATAGACAATCGGTTTTATTATAATACTCACTAAGTGAGTAATAAATGGAAATGTGAATGTAGATAGGGAAATTATAAACCCTCCTACTGTTAAAAGAGAAATTAAAGGGGACAGGACTATATTTATCGGAAAACTTATTAGAGGTAAGGAACCGTTCTTATATAGAAGTAGGGGAGCTAAGATTCCTTGCACTACTAATGTTGGCATTATAAAGTCCAATCTTTTTAACCTTATATAGGGAGAGATACATACAAGGCTAAACGTAGCCAAAAAACTCAGCTGAAAACTTGAACCAAAAAGAGCCAACGGGTCAAAAAGCAGAATTAATAGACCAGAGAATGCCAAACTTGAAGGAGGGTCATAGTCTTCGTATATGATACGGGATAGAATATTTATGCACATCATAATACTTGCCCTTATAACACTTATCTCTAATCCTGTAATAAATGTGTACAAGATAATAAGAGGGAAAAGCACAAGTAACCATAAGCCTGATAAGAAAGGTATTATAGCAGATGTAATTATTGAGACCTGAGCCCCTGATACTACCAGGGTATGTATAAGACCGGTAACTTTAAATTTCCTGTAGGTCTCGTATGGGAGGTCTTCACTTATGCCCAAGACCATCGCCATAATGAGTTCACTTTCCTCACTATCAAGATAAAGGGAGACATAACTCTTTATCCTAGATTTTATGTTAGAGAGAAATCTTCTGAAAGAAATATGTGGTCTAGATAGGATGTTTATTTCGTTAGGATATACTGTACCTATAATCCTTTCCTGGAACTGTCTTTTACTTATGTCAACTATCTTATTTGGATAGACCTTCCCAGTAAGATATAATCTGTCATCACACTGATAGATACCTTCTTTTACTTTTATATCTAATACTCCATAATACCTCTTGCTGTTTATAGTTACCTCTCCAACCCTTAAGCCATACCCTGATACATCTTTTATCGAACAGGTTATACGAACTGTAGAACCAGATAGCTCCTCTATGGATTTTATAGAAGCCATATATCTATTGTAGTTTCTCGTTGTCCACCAAGCACTCAAAAGTATTATCATTATAACTAGACTTAACCTATCTTTTATGAAGAGAAATACTATTGCTAAGAGTAGAAGTGGAATAAAGATTAAATTTGTGTATCTGAAAAGAAGAATACCAACGATTATAGAGAAGAGAAATATTACACTAGGTCTATTAGTTATCTCATTCCACAACAATCAAGTCCTTTATAGATTCAAATCTCTTTTCACCTATGCCTGATACTTTCATCAAGTCTTCTATACTTTTAAATGGTCCATTCTTCTCCCTATAAGAGACTATCCTATTGGCAAGCGTTGGACCTATGCCAGGCAATTCTTCTAACTCTTCGGCAGTTGCAGTATTGATATTTATCTTCTTACTGATACTACTTACCGATGTTTCCTCTATGCTAGCATTTGAACCTGAAGAGGCACCTAAATCCTTTACCTTAGAGGGGACTAAAATCTTAGAGCCGTCACTTACCTTACTTGCCAGATTTATTGCATCTAAATCAGCATCAGATGTTGGTCCACCAGCAATCTGAATTGCATCAGCAACCCTCGAATCTGCAGGTATATAATATAACCCTGGGTTTCTTACCGCTCCGCCTATGTGAACAGCAACCTTTACCCTACTAGTATCCTCCTCTTCTATAACAATAGAGGGCTCTTTACTTTCCTCTCTAATAGGTCTATTTAGAGAGAAAAGAAGAGCCCCAATCAAGATTATAATTATACCTACTAGATATTTCTCTCTATTAGTCACCTCAGTCAGTTACTATATTTATAAGTTTTTCCGGAACAGTAATAATGTTCTTTATCTCCTTACCTTCAATAAACCTTCTTACCCTAGGTAGCTGTAAGACAATCTCCTTAAGTTTCTCCATATCTCTCTCTTCTGTTTTTATCTTATCCCTAAGTCTCCCATTTACCTGAATTACCAGTTCGTATTCAAATCCTTTCATAAGGTCTGGGTCATACTCTGGCCATCTCTCTCTGAATATACTTTCTCTATGCCCTAACATTTCCCATAGCTCCTCTGCTATATGAGGAGTAAACGGAGAAAGAAGTATCAAGAATGTCTCTAGAGTATCTTTAAGAATAGTTCTATTTGCCTTCTTTATAGCTTCTATATTTCCACCAAGGAAATTGCTCCACTCCATCAATGCACTTATTGCAGTATTTAGATGAAACCTCTCTATTATATCTTCTGTTACCCTTTTTACCGTAATATGTCTCCATCTTATAAGCTCATTCTCTATCCCGCTATCTACAGCATCACTACTGCTACTAAGAACAGGAATCAACTCGTTGTAGAGTCTCCATACCCGGTTTAAGAATCTCCACATTCCTTCGACACCTTCATCGCTCCACTCTAACTCCTTTTCTGGAGGAGATGCAAAGAGGATAAATAGCCTCAATGTATCCGCAGAATATTTCTCTATTATAGGGGAAGGCTCAACTATATTACCTAACGATTTTGACATAGCGACTCCATCTTTTAGTACCATTCCCTGTGTAAACAGATTAGTAAATGGTTCTTCAAAGTCTACATATCCAGCATCGTATAAGACCTTAGTAAAGAATCTAGAATAGAGAAGATGTAGGACAGCGTGTTCTACTCCTCCTATATACCTATCTACGGGCATCCAGTATGCTACAGCCTCTTTACTAAAAGGTGCCTTATCATTGTGGGGATCGGTAAATCTGTAATAGTACCATGAAGAACAGATAAATGTAGCCATTGTATCTGTCTCTCTCTTAGCAGGTCCCCCACACTTTGGGCAAGTAGTATTTACAAACTCTTCGGATTTAGCTAAAGGTGATATGCTACCAGTAGGTGTAAAGTCTATATCTTCTGGAAGAAGAACGGGTAAATCCTCTTCAGGAACAGGAACTATCCCACATTTATCACAGTAAACAACTGGGATAGGCGCGCCCCAATATCTCTGACGAGAGATAAGCCAATCTCTAAGTCTATAATTTACCTTTGGCTCTGCAAGACCTTTTTCTTGTAAATACTCAACTATCTTAACCTTTGCTATTTCATTATATAAACCATTAAATATAGAGGAATTTACTAATAAACCTTCCCCTTCATACGCAGCTTCTAGTTCTCCATCAGGCGATTCCCCAGGTGGCAGTATAACAGTTTTTATAGGAATTCCATGCTTTTTGGCAAACTCAAAGTCTCTTTCATCATGGGCAGGGACACCCATAATTGCTCCTGTTCCATACTCTTGGAGGACATAGTTAGTTATCCATACAGGAAGTTCTTCTCCGTTTGCAGGATTTATAGCGTGAAGACCAGTAAATACTCCAACTTTTTCCTTCTCATCGCCCAACGTCTTTATCTCTGAAAGAAGCTTTTCTACTTCCTCTTTCCTAAACAGAGGAGACTTTTTCATTTCCTCTATAAGACTAGACTCATTAGATACCGCAAGGAATGTGGCACCAAAAAGCGTATCAGGTCTAGTAGTAAAGACCTTTACATCTCTACCTATTTCCTTTATCTTAAACACTATCTCTGCGCCAACACTCTTACCTATCCAATTCTTTTGCATAATCTTTACATGTTCTGGCCAGCCTGGTAACTTATCGAGGTCATTTAGAAGTCTCTCTGCATAGTCTGTAATCTTAAAGAACCACTGCTCTAAATATCTCTCCTCTACGGGCTGATGGCATCTCCAGCAGGTCCCGTCTATTACTTCTTCATTTGCGGTAACAGTTTTACAATTTGGGCACCAGTTTACTTTGGCTTTACCTTTATATGCTAATCCTCTTTTATAAAGCAGTAAAAAGAACCACTGAGTCCACTTATAATAGCTTGGGTCACAGGTAGCTAACTCCCTATTCCAGTCATAGGATATACCTAATCGCTTCAATTGCTTCTTCATATTCTCTATATTGCTCCATGTCCACTTTGCAGGGTGTATGCCTCTCTTTATCGCAGCATTTTCCGCAGGAAGCCCAAAGGCATCCCATCCCATGGGATGTAAAACGTTGTAACCCTTAAACCTGTAATATCTGGCTATTACATCACCGAGGACATAGTTTCTCACATGTCCCATATGTATATCCCCTGATGGGTATGGGAACATCTCTAGTATGTAAGCCTTAGGCAGAGACGTATCATACTTAGCCTCATTCAAACCTTCTATAGCCCATCTCTTTTGCCACTTTTCCTCTATAACACTAGGATTGTAATCCATACTACCGTCTTAACCCTCCATAAACCAATAACATAGTTTGTTTATTGAGTATGAGTTTATATTATCTAACTCTATATGTCAAGGTTGTATTATTTTATACCCATATATACTATTTTAGTCTTCGTCGGCAGACTGTTCTTTGAAATCTTTATTGTTGAAGCCATCTTCTCTAAACCAGGTATAATCTTCTTTACATCATCTAAAGATGCTAGAACCTTCAAACCGTACGAGTCTACTCTATAGTGCATAATAATAGCCATCTTGGGATTTATCTTTTCTATAATACCTAGAGCCTTTTCAGCATCAATAGTATATACCCCACCAACAGGGATAAATATTATGTCTGTTCCCTTAAGTTTTTCATACTGTGCCTGTGATAACTCATCTTCTCCATAGTCGCCAAAATGCGCAAAGGTAATATCATTTAATACCCACTTAAAGATAGTATTATTGCCTCTTAAAGTTCCACCTTTGTTATCGTGGAAAGAAGGAATAGCTACCAATTTTATCCCTTTAGCTTCTGTATTATCTCTAACTATCAGAGGATTTCCTTTTACTAATGAAACATTATTATGGTCTGAGTGGTTATGACTTACCGTTACAATGTCTGCTGTTACTTCAGGCATAGGGAAGCCAACCGCAGGATTAAAAGGGTCAGTGACTATAGAGACAGAATCAGACTTTATTAGGAACATCGAATGACCGAAATATGTAATCTCAACAGTATTATCATTTCCATATACAACCCCCACAAACATTATTAGTATAGATACAGTTAATAAGATTTTCAGAGGCATTTCTTATCCCTCCCCTATTTTTATTTAACTAAATTATAGCATAATGAGTTATAATGTTTAAAAACTTTATTAAGGAGGATTAGATGAGTTTATTAGTTGGTTATGGAGAAAACATAATTACCCCTTCTCTTTCTCTTAATATTGACCTTACGGGATACGGATTTTATCTAGACAGAAAGGGAGAAAATGTGTTAACTGACCTAAAAACTAGAGTACTGTATCTAGATGATGGCGAGAGTAAAGTCATCATCGTAAGTTGTGACCTGATAGGATTCTCTGTAGATTTTGCTAATAATCTGAGAAGAGAGATAGCTGATAGGGAAGGTCTAAAAGCAAAGAATGTTACAATAGGTTGCACTCATACACACTCAGGACCTACCGTTCAAGCACTAAGAGGGTTAGGAGAGGTTAATGACAGATATATGGAAGAGGTAAAAGAGAAGATTATATCTACTGTAAGTTACGCCAAGAATGATATAAAAGAGTCAAGAATCTATTATCACAGTGAAATTGTAGAGCCGATTGGATTTAATAGAAGGTTAAGAGGATTTGTACCTATAGACCCTCACTTGAATATCCTAGTATTTGAAAGGAATGATAAGAGTATATTCTTAACGAACTACGCATGCCACCCTGTAGTACTTGGTAGAACAAAGGACATATCAGCTGACTGGCCAGGAGAATTGATTAAGTTCATAGAGGATGAGGGAGGAAACTGCATATTCTTTCAAGGATTCTGTGGTGATATAGACCCAGTAACCAATATGAACAGATGGGGAGAGGGAACGAAAAAGGATATAGAGCTTTTAGGTTATATAGTGGCGAATAGAACATTAAAAGCTAAGAGATATGGTAAAGAGCTTAAAGATACTAAGATAAATGTTGTAGAAGAGAGTATAAAACTTCCCTTACAGATTCCCTCCAAAGAAGAGATGATAGAGGATGCAAAGTATTGGCTAGAGGGATATAGAGACAATAAAAACGCACGAAGGTTTATAGAAGAGTGGCTAAAAGAGGCAGAATCTTCCTACGAACACCTTAGAGAAAATCCCTACATAGATAATATCCCAATACAGGGGATAAGTATCGGAGAGGTAAGGATTATAGGTATACCCGGTGAAGTGTTCTGTGAATATGGCTTGAGATTGAGAGAAAGATATCCCATGTTATTCACTTTTGGATATACGAATGGGCTTGTAGGATATATTCCAGTTAGAGACGCTTATAAGAATCGAGAGGATTACGCTGCATATATCGCCCCTAAAATCTTCAATGTATTTCCCTTCTCTCAGGATATAGAAGAAGTAATATTAAAAGAAGCTAACAAAATTTTGGAGAAGCTGTAATAGATTTATCATAGGGATATCTCCGTGAAGCCCCGGAGAACCCGGGGCTTGGTTTTACAATACGGGAGTTACCTGACCCTTATTATCGGCAGATTTTATCTCTGCCTCTACAATTTCTATTGTCTCTTTACTACTCTCTGGTGGGGCAACTGTTATCGGTCTATCGTTGAGGAGACATTCCGCAAAGTATTTAATCTCTCTGTAATACCCCATCTCCTTCGGGAGTTCAGGAATAAAACTCTTACCTTCGTTTGGATTTACCTTTAGAACCCCATTCTGGAAGATAAGGTTTCCCCTCTCAAAGTTTACTCTGAATAGCATCTCAAATCCATAATCTCCCTGAAGCGTCCAGTCATCTTGAGCGTTTATAACCTTTCCATCAGGATATATGTAGTTAGTTGAGACTATATCATATCCGCTTCCTGGTATCACATTTCTAGCTATCGTTGAGACTGCTAATGGTTTTCCAAAGAGCCAGTTTATTGTATCTACATCGTGTATGTGCTGGTCTAAGATGCATCCTCCACTTTTCTCCTTCGTTAAGAGCCAGTTTTCGTATGACCACTTAGGTGTACTTCCACCTCTGTAGAAATACCCACCTAAGAATTTACCAAATCTTTCAGTCTCTACACACTCCTTAAGATATTCATACTCGGGCCAGAATCTTAGACAATGTGCTATCATCAATTTTTTATTGTTTCTTTTTGCGGATTCTATCATTTCGGCACACTGCTTAGAATTAAGAGCCATTGGCTTTTCGCATAGCACATGCATTCCTCTATCTAATGCCTTTATAGTAGCCTCTGCATGTAGATAGGTAGGAAGACAGATATCTACATAATCCAACTCTTCCTTCTCTAACATCTCATCTAGGTTTGTATAGAGTCTATACTTACTGAAGTCATACTTCTTCGTTCCTATATCTATATTCCCTTGGATAAATTTATTTTCAAACTTAGCTGGGTCTATATCGCATATCGCCACTAGTTTTATAGGGAAACCTTCAGATTCAAGCCTTATATAGTTATCTAAATGTCCTCTACCCATAAAACCAATTCCTACAAGTCCTACCTTTAACATACTATTCCCTCCCAAGTATTTTATCCATAGATTTAGATGTATTATAGATTATCTGTAAAGGATAATGCTTGTAAGCGGACATCTCAGCATTTAGATAATTATCATACCCTACCTCTTTCAATGCAGATATTACTTTAGGGAAATCTACATCCCCCGCTAACAGGTCTACAAATCCTGCCAGGCCACATCCTTGTCTCCTATAGTCTTTTACATGAACCTTCTTTATCCTACTTCCTAATATCTTCACCCAATGCTCAGGATAGCCTATGTAGATGATATTACCAACATCTAAATAGGCCCCTACATATTTAGAGTTTATCTTATCTATAAAATCTCTCATCTCTAGAGGCGATAACAAAAACTTATTCCATACATTCTCCACCCCTATACATACCTTGGCAGATTCTGCAAATTTTGAGAGCTCGCTTATAGCTTCTAAGGCATAGTCATAAGCCTTGTCATACTCCACTACCTCAGCTCCAGGAATAAAATCTACGCCAACATATCCAGGAACAACAAGGATAACATCGACCCCTAAGATACTTGCAAATTCTATCTGTTTCTTACATATATCCTTAGCCTTTTCTCTAATCTCTTTGGAACTGCTAGTAAACGGATATTTCCAGTATAGTCCAGCAGCAAGACCACTTATCTCTATGCCAATATCCTCTGACATCTTTTTATACTTTAAGATATCAGCCTCCTTACTATCTAGTCCGAGTTCTCCGCTTTCTGTTATAGAAAGTTCTATCCCATCAAAACCAGCATCTTTGGCTATCTTCATACACTCTTCGATGCTCATTCCTTGAGGAAATGACCAGATATTGATTCCCTTCTTCATAAAATCACCTCCAATCTCTACTTTTTATCTCATAAATAATAATACCAGCAGACACCGAAGTATTAAGTGACGTTATCTTACCCATCATAGGAATCCCTATAAGCTTATCGCATCTCTTCCTCATAATAGGTCTAAGCCCTCTGTCTTCTCCACCTATTATAAGTAATAGAGGGAATCTAAGTTCTAATCTAAAGTATGGCTCTCCACTGGGATCAGCACCTAAAACAAAAAAGCCCTTCTCCAAAAACTTATCCACCGTCTGCGCTGTATTGGTAACAACTGCAAATGGAAGATGAAATATAGCACCTGCAGAAGAGCTCATAAGACCTTCTGATATGATAGCAGAACGATGCTTTGGAATGATTATCCCATCAACCCCTGCACATTCTGCTGTCCTCATTATCGCTCCAAGATTATGAGGGTCTTCTATTCCATCTGCAAGAATAACGAACCTTTTATCAAAAAAGTACTCTATATCTCTTGGCGCTATAGGAAATGTATAGGCTAAAATGCCCTGTCTAGCCTTTAGAGAAGGCACCTCCTGAATGGGTATCCCCATCCTTTTAGCCTGAGTGATAATATCAGCATATCTAGAAACTAATCTTTTTTCTATCTGTATCTTTTGTATAGCAATTCCAGATTTTAATGCTTCTGTTACTGGATTTCTCCCTTCTATCCTTAACTCATCTTCCATCTAGTACCTTCCTTTGTATCCTCTAATATGATACCTATACTATTTAAACTGTCTCGAATCTCATCACTAAGGTCAAATCTCTTTTCTTGCCTTAATCTGTTTCTTATCTTTATTACGATATCCATTACTTCCCTTAGCTTATTGGTATCTAGAGAAACTTTAGTCAATTCTGAGAATTTAAATCCAAGGATTTCACACATCTTGAGTAAGTTAAACTTAAATATTGGTAATATAGGGTCCCAAGCACCTTTGTCTAGTATTGGTCTATTCTCTCTTATATATGAGAAGAGAACACCAATAGCCTGTGGGGTATTGAGGTCGTTGGAGAGTGCGGATTTAAAATCAAAGAATGCCTGATCATAGACAGGAGAAGGTGGGTCTGGTATATGTGCTAGGAGTTTTACAGTATCTTCTATCCTAGAATAAGCCCTACCAGTATCCTCAAGGGCTTGGGGATCAAAGTCAAGTGGACTCCTATAGTGAGTCCCTAATAGGTATAATCTTAAGACTTCTGGCTTATAAGAATTCAACGCCTCTCTTAATACTATAAAATTTCCAGTCGATTTTGACATCTTCTCCGATTTTAGATTTACCAAACCATTATGAATCCAAAACCTAACAAATTTCCCATCTCCAATAACCGCCTCAGATTGGGCCTTTTCATTTTCATGATGGGGAAAGATAAGGTCTGCTCCACCTCCGTGTATATCTATCTCTTCTCCTAGATAGAGAAGAGACATTACAGAGCACTCTATATGCCATCCTGGTCTTCCCTTACCCCAAGGACTTTCCCAATATGGCTCTCCAGGTTTAGCAGATTTCCATAATGCAAAATCTAACGGGTCTCTCTTCTTTTCGCTAGGGTCTACTCTAGCACCTGCCATCATCTCTTCTAAGGAACGTTTGGATAATTTCCCATAGTAAGGATAACTCCTTACAGAGAAATATACATCTCCATCCGATTCATACGCATATCCTTTCTCTATAATCTTTCCTATAAATTCAACAATCTCCTCTATATGTTCTGTAACCCTAGGATATACAAACGCCCTACTTATACCAAACCTGTCCATATCTACGAAGTACTCAGAGATAAATCTATCCGCTAACTCTTTTGGAGGTATACCCAATTCATTCGCCCTATTTATTATCTTATCGTCAATGTCTGTAAAGTTTTGGATCCACAAGACCTTGTACCCTTCAGATTCTAAGAATCTATAGAGGATATCATATACTAGATAGGACCTCCCGTGTCCTATATGGCAATAGTCATAGGGAGTTACACCACACACATACATCCTCACCATATTATGCTTCTTTGGGGAAAATTCTTCTTCACTCTTTGTCAGTGTATTATATAATCTCATACTACTCCTCCAGAAACTTTAATGCTCTCTCTAATCTCTCTATACACCTATCCTTACCCAATATAGGAATAAACTCTACCAATTCCGGTCCAGATTCATAACCAGTGATAGCTAGTCTTATGGGATGATAAAATCTTCTCCCTTTAACCCCTGAAATCTTTATTGCCTCTTTAAATACGTTATCTATAACACTTAAGTCTTCAGTCTCTCTTAATAGATTTAAGAAGGTCTCTATAGCCTTCTTACCCAATATAAGCTCCTCCTTATAACTCTTGTCTAGATTAATATCACTAAGATAGTATTTCTCAATATACCGAGGTATATCACTTAATGTTTCTGCGTATTCTCTAATAGAAACTATAGCTTTTAATAACCAATCCTTTGGGTAATTATTTAAATCCCCTAAAAAGGGTTTTGCATATTCTAAGAGTTTCTCCTCGTCAAGTCTTAAAATATGTTGTCTATTTATCCATCTTAGTTTGGCAGGGTCATAGGCAGATGGACTAGGGGAAACTTCCTCTAAAGAGAACTCTTCTACAAGTTCATCTAGAGTCTTTATCTCTTCTCCCTTTGGACTCCAACCGAGTAGCGCCAAATAGTTTACTACTCCTTCTGGTAAGAATCCCTGTTCCCTTAATTCTTTGATAGAAAGAGAGCCTTCTCTCTTTGAAAGTTTAGAGCGATCGCTTCCAACAATCATAGGTAAATGTGCAAATCTAGGAGGCTCTACACCTAAAGCCTTATAAATAAGTAATTGTCTGGGCGTATTAGATAAGTGGTCTTCTCCTCTTATTACATGGGTAATCTTCATAAGGTAATCATCTATCACCACTGCAAAGTTATAAGTAGGCATTCCATCAGATCGGAGTATAATGAAATCTCCAGTTATAGCATTTACATCAAACTCTATCCTTCCTCTAATAATATCGTCAACTACAAAATAAGCATCTTTGGGGATCTTAAATCTTATAGAGTATGAGATACCCTTTGCCTCTAGTCTAGATACTTCTTCTGGAGAAAGGTTAGCACACTTTCCACTATACCTAGGAGGTCTGCCCTCCTTTATAGCCTTTTCCCTTTCCCTCTCTAGTTCCTCTGGAGAACAGAAACATTTATAGGCTAATCCTTCCTCTAAAAAGCGAATCGCATAACTTTTGTATATATCAAGCCTTTCACTCTGCCTGTAAGGTCCTTCATCCCAGTTTAATCCTAACCAAGAGAGGTCTTCCAAAATACCCTGATAAGCAGAATAAAAAGTCCTTTCTACATCTGTGTCTTCTATACGAAGTATAAAGACACCTTTATTTTTTCTGGCAAATAACCAATTAAAAAGGGCAGTCCTTACATTTCCCACATGAAGGCTCCCACTGGGACTTGGGGCAAACCTAACTCTTACACTCATTAGGTCCTCCTTTCGTCTACCAAAACTACCGCAATTGCAACTATACCTTCTTCTCTACCAATAAAGCCTAATTTTTCATTGGTCGTTGCTTTTATCCCAATAGCTCCAGGATTTATTTCTAAAATACTAGCCAGCTTCTTTTTCATCATATCAACATAAGGTATTATCTTGGGTTTCTCTGCTATAATAACGCTATCTATGTTTACTATGGTATATTCTTTGTCTATCTTCCTCTTTACCTCTTCTAGTATAACACAACTAGATATATCTTTATACTCTGGGATATTTGGAAAGAAATAACCGATATCAGGTAATCCGACTGCTCCCAAAATAGCATCAGATATGGCATGTATTAAGACATCAGCATCTGAGTGCCCATAAAGCCCAAACTCAGAGGGTATCTCTATACCTCCAAGGAAAAGTTTCCTCCCTTTCACTATAGGATGGACATCATAGCCTATTCCAACTCTCATAGGCGCAAAAGTTCAAGATACCGATGAGCCAATAGTAAGTCTTCTCTAGTAGTTATCTTCAGATTAGTGTATTCTCCTTCAATAACTTTAACCTTATATCCAAGTCTCTCCACTAATGAGGCATCATCTGTGCCGTAGAATCCGTCTCTATATGCCTTTTCATAGGCTTCAACCAGCACTTCGTATCTAAAAACTTGTGGTGTCTGCACACTCCAGAGTAACTCTCTCTTGGGTGTAGATTCCACATAACCATCTTTTACAATCTTTATAGTCTCCTTTACAGGTAACGCTGGTATAACTGCTGAGTAAACTTCAGCTTCTTTTACAAGTCTATAAATTAATTCAAAGCTTACAAAAGGTCTTGCCCCATCATGGACTACCACTATGTCAGAAGATGTCAATGCCTTAAGTCCTATATATACTGAGTCCTGCCTTTCTTTTCCCCCATAGATTATCTTTATAAAAGGATAATTAAAACCAACCTTAGCTAGAAGATTTCTAACTTCTTCCTCATCCTGAGGCCTTATAACGATAACTAACTCTGAGATTGAATCTAACTTGAGAAATTTTTCTAGAGAAAAAAGGAGAACGGGTTTACCATTTAAATCCATTAATACCTTATTATGCCCTAATCTCTTTGATTGGCCAGCAGAGGCTATAATTACTCCTATATTCACCTAGTCCTTCCCAAATCTCCTAGTCTAAAAGGTGGAATTCCCCTACTACTCTGCTCTTTG
The DNA here is from genome assembly GCA_014360335.1 of bacterium. Lineage (GTDB taxonomy): Bacteria > DUMJ01 > DUMJ01 > DUMJ01 > DUMJ01 > DUMJ01. The sequence continues at coordinate 28,515 of JACIXS010000079.1, forward strand.
ATTCTCCTTAACCCATCCTTTATGTTTTTAGCCCTTATCTCTCCAATCCCTTCGACCTCATCTAGCTGTGGTATGTCTGCCTTAAGAATATTCTGTAAACTACCAAAATGATTCACTAGATTTTCTATAATTGATGAAGGGAGACGAGATATATAACTTAAAATCCTATAACCTCTACATCTCAGATTTGTATCGGTGGAGCTCAAAGATTCTACTATCCCCAATAGATTTGCCATTACATTCGTATTTAATAGATCATTTAGATTTTTCTTTCTTATCTCTTCTCTAATAACTTCGGCGCTTAGTCCATCTCCTATATAATCCCTAAGGAGTAGGATTTCTTCCTCTTGCACTCCGCCAATAAGCTCATCTAACTGCATCCTAACCAATCTTCCCTCAACACCTAGCTCTATTATGTACCTTTCTATCTCTTGGGCTATACGAAGGACCATCTCTATACGATATAGACTCCAAAGTATATCAAGAAATGTAACACTATCCTCAATTTCTAATGTAGTAAGGTTGGACATTGCCTGATCCAGTATAAGTCGATATCTCTCTAGGACCTGTAATCCCTGGTTGGCTTTAACTAGAAGATTTCTTATATCTTGAAGCACATATCTTATATTCCCTATATAGAGGGATATTATCTCTCTTCTTTCCGAAATTGCTATAACTAGAGCACTAGTTTGTTTTGCTGTTCTTTCTGCTGTTCTATGTCTAGTCCCCGGTTCGCTAGAAGGTATAGATACATCTGGAGATAATTGGACATTAGCATAGATTATCTTCTTTAGGTCTTCGGAGATCACTATGGCACCATCCATCTTAGCCAATTCGTAGAGAGATTCTGGTGTAAAGTCACAGTTTAAAGTAAAACCACCACTTATAATACTATTAAGCACTTCCATATTACCACCAACTACAATAAGGGCTCCCATCTTTGCACTCAGTATCCTGTCTAGCCCTTCTCTTAGAGGTGTTCCTGGAGCAGTAAGTCTTAATGCCTTATACAGGTCTAACGTAGGATCTGGCATCTTTTATTATGTTGTACACCTCCTTCAAGGTCCTTACCCCTCTTATTCTCGGATCGTCCTCTTTCCTCTTTAAAGGAACTATTCCTTCACTATAGCCCAATCTCAATGCGGTCTCTACTCTCTTTTCATGCCACATAACCTGTCTTATCTCTCCAGTAAGACCTATCTCTCCAAAACTGAACAGTTCAGAAGTTAATGGGACTTCCAATATGCTAGAGATAACTGCTAAAGCTATCGACAGGTCTAAAGCAGGGTCCTTTACAGTAACCCCTCCTGGTATATTTAGGAACACATCTTTATTAAAAAGAGGTAACTGTAATAGTTTCTCTAAAACTGCCAATATAAAGGAAAATCTATTAAAATCTACTCCCTGCACAACCCTTCTAGGAGCAGCATATACCGAACGTGTAACTAGTGCTTGAACTTCTACTAGTATAGGCCTAGTTCCTTCCACTATTACACTTACAGTAGCCCCAGGAGTCGAGCCTAATCCTTCTCTAACAAAGAATAGCGAGGGATTTGATATCTCTTTAAGGCCTTCAGGAGTCATCTCCATAAAGGCGACCTCATTTGTATCCCCATATCTATTTTTAACAGAACGGATAAGCCTTATTATACCATCCCTATCACCTTCAAAATAAAAAACGCCATCAACCATATGTTCAAGGGTCTTAGGACCTGCCAAAATCCCCTCTTTTGTAACATGACCAGTTATAAAGACTACACTGTTATCTCTTTTTGCCAGATCGATGATCTTAGATGTACATAGTTTTATCTGAGTCACTGTCCCAGGCTGAGCAGGTAACGATTCATCCCTTACCGCCTGAATAGAATCTATGATAAATATATCAGGTTTTATCTCTTCATAGACCGATATCGCATTATCTAGGCTAATCTCACTTATTATCCTAAGGTTCTCTCCACCGATATTTAACCTACTAGCTCTTAACCCTACCTGATAAACAGATTCTTCTGCACAGTTATACAAAACTTTTAAGCCCTTTCTAGAGAAAGACTCGGACAACTGAAGCATAAGGGTAGACTTCCCTATACCTGGTTCACCTCCAATAAGGAGGACAGAACCAGGAACCACTCCGCCACCCAGAAGTCTATCTGTTTCAGGATAATCGGTAGTAATTCTTTCTATAGACTTAGCCTTTATCTCTCTAAGACTTAAAGCCTTGACAGAAGCATCCTTCTTCTTAGTCTTTTGTACCTCTTTCTCTAGTATAACTTCTTCTAACGTATTCCAAGAGTTACAATTGGGACATCTACCTAACCAGTTTGAGCTTGTATAACCGCACTCTGTACACTTATAAATCCTACTAGGCTTACTCATTCTGGCCTCTGCAGAGGGAATAGAATCACCTCTCTTATAGAATTCACATTAGCAAAAAGCATGGTAAGTCTATCTATACCTATCCCTAAACCTCCAGTAGGAGGCATTCCATACTCTAATGCCTCTAAAAAGTCCTCATCCATAGGATGAGTCTCCTCCTCACCCATCATCTTCTCTCTTAACTGAGCCTCAAATCTCCTCCTCTGCTCTATAGGGTCATTTAACTCTGAGAATGCATTGGCAACCTCTAATCCACCTATGAACAACTCAAACCTATCTGTAAATCTAGGGTCACTTTCCCTAGCCTTTGCAAGCGGTGAGATTGCTACTGGATATCCAGTGATAAATGTGGGTTTTACTAACTTAGGTTGTACCTCTTCCTCAAAGAGCTCCATAAGGACTTTAGCCCAGAGGCTCTCTTCTGTTGTTACCTTTATCTCTAACTTATTGGCATATTCTAAGAGCTCTTCTTTGGTTAGATTTAGAGGATTTATCCCTGTGTATTCTATAACTATATCTAAAAGTTCACGTCTTTCCCAAGGTGAGGATATATCTATCTCCTCTTCGCCCTTATATATAACAGGTCTACCAAAGAGGGTATTTGCAAGATGAATAATCAACTCCTCGGTAAGCTCCATCATTGTATTATAATCTGCATATGCCTGGTAGAGTTCCATCATAGTAAATTCAGGATTATGAACAGTAGATATTCCTTCGTTTCTGAAACATCTATTTATCTCATATACCTTTTCATATCCGCCAACTATTAATCTCTTTAGATATAACTCGAGGGCTATTCGAAGGTAAAGGTCAATGTCTAAAGCATTATGGTGAGTAATAAAGGGACGGGCAAATCCGCCACCAGGAACTATATGTAGAATAGGGGTCTCAACCTCTATAAAACCCTTACTATCCAAAAAATTTCTTATCTCTCTTATAAGTTTAGACCTAAGTAGAAATATTCTTCTTGGATTCTCATTGGCTATAAGGTCTAGATATCTCCTTCTATATCTAGTCTCTACATCTGTTATTCCATGCCACTTTTCAGGTAATGGTCTCAAAGCCTTTGTAAGAATCCAAAACCTCTGTATTCTAACTGATGGCTCACCAGTATGAGTCCTAAATGTCATCCCTTCTACCCCGATGAAATCGCCCACATGACATTCTCCCAACTCTTCATAAGAATCTCCTAAGTCGTCAGCCCTTCCATAAAGTTGTATCCTATCTTTAATGTTTCTTATATCTAGGAACATTGATTTCCCATGTCTTCTTATTGCAGTAATTCTTCCTGCTACCCTTACGGTCTGGTCAAGCAGATTATCAAAGTTATTCTTTAACTCGTCTATAGAGTGTGTCGGGGTAAAACTCACAGTATCCTTACCTCCTTATCTCTAGAATCTTAAATACTACTTCTCCTTTAGGGACCTTGATCCTTATTACTTCCCCTATACCTGCTCCTATTAAAGCCTTACCTACAGGAGACTCATCTGAAATCTTATTCTCCTTAATATTTACCTCAGGAGAACTTACTATGTGGTACTCCACTATAGAGTTATCTAACAAGCTCAAAAGCTTTACCTTAGAACCTATAGTAACCTTATCATTATATCCATCTTCTTCTATAATCTTTGCCTTACTAAGTATGCTTTCTATGGTAAGGATTCTTCCCTCGACAAAAGCCTGTTGATTCTTTGCCTCTGTATACTCTGCATTTTCTGAGAGGTCACCAAATTCTTTAGCCTCCTTTATCTTCTCAGTCACCTCCCTACGCTTATTCCTTTTTAGGTCCTCTAGCTCTTTCAAAAGTGCCTCATAACCCTCCTTAGTAAGGAAGATCTCCTTGTCTTTCACACTATCACCTCTTTGAATCAATTCAACCTCTCCATTCTTGGTTTAAAACCTATTCTCTCTAGAAAATCTTCATCACTTTCCTGAGGAAGTCTCTTATCCTGCATAGCTACTAAAAACCCCTCTAAAACGTTAGTTCCAAAGGACCTTCCTTCTAATTCTGGTGTAGTAGTTATAAGATATCTAACTCCTCTTTCTTTAAGTAGCTCTTTATCCTTAGGGGTAACTGTATTAGTAAATATAACTTTACCATCTAGTCTCTCAGGCATATACTTCTTGATATATATAAAGTCTCCTGCTATAATATCCGCCCATAAAAAATATTTAATGAACTTTGGGGTATTTTCCTCTTGTTTCTCTCCTACTGGGTATAACATATAAAATGGTAATTTGGTAAGTATAGGCAGTAATATATATGCTAGAAACTTCAATACTTTTATACTACGTATAGGTATCGGAATCCCTAGAGCAAACATAAGGTCTCCTATAATGATATTTGCCCCAAGGTCATAGAATGTCTCTGTCATACCAAATCTATCAACTGCAGAGGGTAAAAGGACATTCTTCCCTTTGATACCACCTGGCAATAGTTTATCCAACTTCTTTACCATACTCCGCTCTAATGTATCCTTTACCATACTTCCATCTACTACAGGGGTTCTCTGTGCAAATTTTGCTATCTTTAACGCATCCTTTACTACGTATCTCTTATCCCCAATGATAAAATAGAGGTCTATACCACCTAAGCCAATAGCAGAGACTTTACCATCGAGCTCCTTAACCTTCTCGATAGCCTTTTCTATGTCTCCGTCTGTTCCTATTCTTTCTATTATTACCTCTTCGCCTAAAATAGACAAAGAGACCCTGTGGTCTCTTTTGCTCGAACCTAAGCTTATACTAACAATCCTTTTCATATAGAGATTTTATCAGAAATAATTTAATCTTACAAGATAGTAGGAGGGGAAATTAAAAATTCTCCCCTCCTGGATTATATAATTACTCTTCTTCTCCGTTATGCCAATACACGTCCCAACCTAAATAATTAGAGAACGCCTCATATAGAATTCTAGCAGATTTAGACCTACTCATAGCTACATGATGTTCAAATCCTCTTTGGCATATCATCTTAAGTAATGCCTGTAGGTTTTCTACATATACAACACCGTGACCTCCGAAGGTATTAAGAGGATCATCAGTAAATTCTCCTTCTCCTATATAAGCCTGTATAATACCTACACTATCATTAGTAGATACCCTTGCAAACGTCATAGGACCGCTAGGTATTCTACCTGCACAAGAGCCATAAGCATTCTCTTTACCTACCGTCCCAGATATGATATCCTGGAATGTCATCTTTGGTTCTTTTAGGAAAGACTTAGGATAATTACTGCAATGAAATACTACCGCCTTATCTGGGTCATCCCCATAATTGTTATTCCAGTCAACTATAGCACTTGGGGTTCCAGAGGCAAGTTGAAGGGCATACATTGCTATTACTCCAGTTACATCTGTCTCACAAGCGCTAGGCATTAGGGATTCACTCATCATACTCATAACTGCACAAGGAACAATACCATAGATATTCTCTATAGCGCTCCAACACTGAATAGCACTAGCTATAAGTCTATTCTCCTTCATCCAGTTTTCTACAACTACACTAAACTTAGCCATCTTGACTAATGCATTTTCAGGAACGCCGGTTGTATCAATATAGGTTTTAAATTTTTCTACCTTTTCCTTAACCGCACTATCGCTATCAGAAAGCTTTGAGATACCAGCAAAGATTTCAGACAGGTCTATGGTCTCTACTGAGATTCCATAATTTTCTAGTAATTTTTCACTAAACCTAACTGTATTAAACGCTGCAGGTCTAGCACCTATAAGACCTATCCTTGCGTTCTTCAATCCATTTACCACCTTACATACCCCTATAAACCAGTTTAGATCTTCTCTAAAACTCTTACTTTCAGGGGAAACAGTGTGAAGTCTCGTAAGAGAAAACGGAATAGAGTATTGGACCAAGTTATTACATACGGAGAGTTTACCGCAAAAACTATCTCTTCTATGGGATAGGTCCATCTTATCAAGGTCATCTGGAAATGCATGTACCAGGATAGGAACGTCTAATCCGGAGAATCGCAAGGTATTTGCAACCGCCTTTTCATCACCAAAGTTTGGAAGTGTAACTATGATTCCCTCTATCTTATCCCTATTTGCCTTGAAGAGTTCAGCGCAAGCTATAGCGTGGTCTAAGGTCTCTACCGCCCCAAATTTTCCTTCATTAGAATTTAGCGTAATGACATTTAACCCTTCTTCCTCTAAGACTTTTAAGACCCTTTCTCTACCCTCCTTTACAAGTTCTGCGGGAAAGAAACCTCTACTCCCAACTATTAATCCAATCGTTCCTTTCATAAAAACACCTCCATCTAGATTTCTTCTAATGGTTTTACATTACCAAAACGGACTTCGGGTCCCTCTATAGGCTTTGCCCATTTAACTGCATTGTATATAACCTTTAGAACTTCAGGCTGGTAATATATAGGAAACGTCTCATGACCTGGTCTAAAGTAAAAGATTTTGCCTTTTCCTCTATAGAAACAACAACCACTCCTAAAGACTTCTCCACCTTCAAACCAACTTATAAATACCAACTCATCTGGTTTAGGTATATCAAAACGTTCCCCATACATCTCGGTATGGGGTATCTCAAAGTATTCCCCAAGACCTTCAGCGATAGGATGCCCAGGTTCTACCACCCATATCCTCTCTTTTTCCCCTGCCTCTCTCCACTTTAACCTACAACTTGTACCCATCAACTTTCTAAAGATCTTGGACAGATGTCCTGAGTGTAAAACTATAAGTCCCATTCCATTTAACACCCTATCGTAAACCCTTTCTACAACCTCATCTTTCACTTCATTATGAGCCATATGTCCCCACCATATTAATACATCAGTATTATCTAGGACATCTTGAGTTAATCCATGTTCAGGTTCATCAAGGGTAGCGGTTTTTACCTCTATATCTGGTTGTTTTTTCAGATACTCGGCAATAGCATTATGTATCCCATTAGGATATACCTTGGCTACCTCCTCATGAATCTTTTCATGGCGAAATTCATTCCAAACAGTTACTTTAATACTTCCCACCTTTCATCACCCTCTTTCTTTATGGCTTTTATTGAATTATACTATATAACCTTGTAATAAGGAATAGGACTAACACCAAAAGAAAAAATAGGATAGGCAGGTACGCCTATCCTGGCTCTTTTATAAATATCTCTAATTTTTCGTTAGCTCTAAAAAGTATTTATGAAAACTTAAATCGTCTGTAAGTTCAGGATGAAAAGCGGTAGCTAGTAATCTATCTTGTCTAACAGCTACGATCTTCCCATCAAGTTCTAATATAACTTCAACACCTTCTCCTACTTTTTCTACATATGGAGCTCTTATAAAAATAAGTTCCAAAGGAAAACTAGAGATAGAAGGCACCGTCACTTTTCTTATAAAACTATCAATCTGACTACCATAGGCATTGCGTCTTACCCAAATATCCATAAGACCAAGGTGAATATAATCCTGGTTTACTATATGCTTTGCCAATAGTATCATACCTGCACATGTTCCCCAGATGGGGATCCCTTCCTTTGCCATTTTAATAACCTCTTCTCTAAGTCCTGAGTCCCTTAAAAGCTTTCCAATAGTAGTACTTTCCCCACCGGGTAATATAAGGCCTGAAATATCTTTCAAATCTTCTCTCTTCTTTACCGGAACAGCTGTAACTCCTAACTTAGAAAGCATATCTATGTGTTCTCTAACTGCCCCTTGAAAGGCTAGGACTCCTACCTTCATAGTGTCACCATCCTCGTTCTGCATAACGCTCTTCTAATTTCTCTATCTCTATCCCTTGCATTGGTTCTCCAAGGTCTTCAGAAACTTCTGCTAAAATATAAGGGTCATCATAGTATGTAACCGCCATTACAATAGCCTTTGCTCTCTTTTCCGGATTTTCAGATTTAAATATGCCTGAACCTACAAATACCCCATCACACCCAAGCTGCATTACTAGTGCTGCATCTGCAGGGGTAGCTATACCACCTGCGGCAAAGTTTACTACTGGAAGTCTTCCATTCTTAGCTACATAGAGTACTAGTTCATAAGGTGCACCCATCTCTTTAGCAGTCATTATTAACTCTTCTTCTGGCATACTTTGAAGCCTTCTAATCTCTCCCATTATAGTCCTTATATGACGTACCGCTTCTACGACATTACCTGTACCTGCCTCACCCTTTGTCCTTATCATAGAAGCTCCCTCCGCTATACGTCTTAAAGCTTCTCCAAGATTCTTAGCACCACAGACAAAGGGGACTTTAAATCTTCTCTTATCTATATGACAGAACTCGTCAGCAGGGGTTAATACTTCACTTTCATCTATAAAGTCAACACCTATAGCCTCAAGAATCTGGGCTTCAACGAAGTGTCCTATCCTACACTTAGCCATAACAGGAATACTGACAGCCTCTTTTATCCTCTTTATCATCTTTGGATCGGACATTCTAGCAACCCCTCCATATCTTCTTATATCAGCAGGAACACGTTCTAGTGCCATTACTGCCACCGCTCCAGCTGATTCCGCTATTACAGCTTGCTCCGGGGTTGTAACATCCATAATTACTCCCCCTTTTAACATCTCTGCTAGACCTTTATTCAGCTTATAACGTTCAGAATCAAAATTAAATTCACTCATT
>JACIXS010000008.1 GCA_014360335.1 bacterium
TTACCAATAGTTAGGTCGCTTCTATCTATTATACCTAGGTCTAATATATTTAGATAGTCATTGTTTATATCAGTAAGAGAGATTATCTTTTTTATTGGCACATTATACTTAAGGTATTCATTAGCAAATAAAAGGACATCATAATCACCAACAACAATAAAATTCTCTTTAAGACTACCATCAGCAAAACTCTTAAGGACTATTTCAGGACCAACCCCGTTTGCATCACCCATAGTAACACCTATAAGCATCTCAACCCTCGTAAGGATAATTTAAACCTTTCTCTACCAAATCTAATATCTTCTCCAATATATCTTCCTCTCCAAAGCCACCAGCCTTTGAGATAAAGAATAAGTCTTCCATCTTAGATAAGACTGTTCCTTTTTCTATCTCCATAAGAGGGAATAGGCACCTTACATTCATTCTATTAGTTATAGATAATAGCGTATCTCCGCCAAATACAACTAGCGTATCTGTATTCTCTCTTAATCTCCTTAAGAGCCTATAGCCTATATCACCTAATCTTTTTACTACTATTGATGGTAGGACTTCTAAGTTAATTGAGTTAGCCTTTGCATATTCTTCGTATATCCTTACATCTGATGTTTTCTCTACCGTCCTTATAACTACTACATCGCAACTCTTAAGGTCAGAATCCTTCAGAAAGAATCTCCTCTTCTTAAATACCTCCTCTGGAGTAAGAATCACATCTAAAACCTTTCTCCGATTCTTTATATACTCTATCTGTTTTAATGACCTCTCATTTATACTCCCACAGATTACAATAAGAGGCTGAGCCTTTAAAGAGACTTCTGGCGGAGAAATCTTTCTCCTATCTTTCAATACTATCAGTCTAGATAGGGTCTCTGCAAATCCTGCACTACCTGCGGTACATCTAAGGAGATCCTTCACCTTTAGGATATTCCCTATCCTTTCTAAGTCTTCTCTAGTTTCTGCATCAAATATGTATACTCCAAGCTCCAAATCGCCATTTAGTATACTTTCATATTTATCCTTTGTAACTACAAATGTCTTTATATCAGCCTGTTCTTTTATAATGTCTGGTATAAAACTCTTTCTAACTGGATTTAATGGATCCTTAGCAAATACGCTCTCTGCTATAGGCTTTCCATCTACATACTGAATCCCATTTTTAGTAATTCTTCCCTGCTCTGGATACGCTGGGACAAAAAATATTGGAGCTTCAAAGACCTCTAGAATAGCTTTTAGCTCTACCCCAATGTTTCCCCTAAGTGTTGAATCTGTCTTCTTATAGATATAGTCTAACTCTCCCCAAACGTCTTTAACTCTGAAAAAACTTGTAAAACCCAAAACTTCATAAAAGGCATTCTTTGGTGCTCGATGTCTAGTTTCAGTATCTAAAACAACAACATCTGCATCCTCTTTTAAAGACGTAGACTCTATCTCCACCTTTGTTAGGAAACTTTGCTTAACAAACTGAACACCAGTATCAAGAGCCCCTGTTAAATCATCTGCTACTACCAGAAGCTTAGGCATAGTTTATCCCTTGTATAGAGAAATAAATCTGGCTATGGAACGGTCATAGGTTCTTTCTACATCTTCAGGGAAATAGCAGGCTGGTAATTCTCCATTACTCCTGTGGTAGGCAATACATTCACAGCATATACCTTTTCTTGAACAAGGCTCATAAGAGCAATTACACCTTTTTAGATTTCTGTTGACATTACATTCTCGCATATCTATCCTCCTTTTAGAAGGGTATTAACTCTCCTTTATCATCACATATATCTATAAAATCTCCAATAACCTCTACCCTATCTTTTATCTCCCTTAAGACGCTCTCTGATACATATAATTCACTTAAGCTTAGTGTATTTTTTATCCTTATAATCTTAGCCTTCTCAATATCTATAGGACCACAAGTCCTTAGAGCCCATTCTATAGCTGTCCTTGAATCTTCTGCAATGATTGGTATCTTACCTCTAAGGACAAATGTACTTGTAATTGCATTCTGATATGTAGCATCAAAGTCTATCTTATTAAAAAGCTTCTTAGTAGTGAAATCTGCAAGACCTAACCCTATAGCGTTTCCATGAGTCTTTTCTGTAAGGTCAGTAACAACAATCCTAGTAATCTTTGGTTTTTCAGGTTCTGGTTCTCCATCTATGTATATCCTGCCTATAATGTTGGTATCCATACCTGCACCACTTATATCTTTGCCTATCTCGTCAACTATCAAAAGGTCTAATTTTTCCACCGGTAGAGAAGGCATATTCTCTCTGGCTATTTTAAGGAGCCTCTTGTCCGTTTCCTCAAAGTCTTCAGGCTTCACCGCCTCTAATATCATCGTCTCGTCATAAGCATTCTCTACTATACCAATACCAAATATAATATTCCCATACTCTACGATTCTCTTTGCGGTTGGCGGAATTAGATTTCTTAATCCATACGTTCCAAATCTATGTATCTCTATGGCTTGCCTATGTTTTCCTAAGCCTATCACACACATCTTTAATAGACCGCTCTCAACATCACCATGAAAATCTGTATGTGGTTTTATCCTGTTTATTATAATAGTTCCATCTGCGGAATAGGCAATTTTATCCATAAAAACTCTATTCTCTAGTCCATCAGAGGGTAACTCTACAACCTCCATAGATGACCTAATAGGAGCATCTATAGTATCTTCTCTAATCCCATAACCCTCTAATAATTTCTTCTGTCCCTCCGCGGTAGCTCCTCCATGACTACCCATAGCTGGAACAATAAAAGGCTTTCCTCCAAACACCTTAACTGTATCTACAACCGCTTTTACAATTCTATCGATATTTCTTATACCTCTACTACCAACTGCAATAGCTATCTCTGAGTTAGGCTTTATAGAGATCCCTAATTTAAGTATCTCATCCCTTACCCTACCCTCTATATCCTCTATACATTCCCTATTAAAGAATTGTCTTACCTTTATTAATCTCGGTATCCTCATCAGTATCTCATCTCCTCTTCTATTAGGTGTGGTTTTAAATCTCTCAACAAGGCTACTATAATTATAGCGACAAGACCTCCAGAAAAACCATTATTGTAAAGGTTCATATAACCATGCATCTCTCCAACATGCATCACCATTGGAAGATGAAGCATACCTGCAAGTAGACCAATGAGAGGACCAAATCTTCCACTAAATGGAGCTAATGTCGTTCCAAAGAGAGCAGCCAAGGTTGGTCCAGGTTCTGAATGTAGCCAGACTTTAGGGATACAGATAAGATATACGCCAAACATTATAGGCAACACATTTCTTATATGTTTCCCTAAAGCTCCAAAGCCAATAATAGTAAATACTCCTGCTATCACAGGACCATTTATATCTCCACCTATAAGCTTTACATATGTCAAACCTAAAAGTCCCAATATACCCATATTTATAAGAACACTTCCTAAACCTCCAACCTCAACAAAATCAGTTATAAGCCTTCCACTCTCTTTTATTATCTTCTTTAGACCGTCTATGTTTTTATCTAAAAATAGTCCGAGTATAATAAAAGAGAGGAAATATACAAACAGTATGGGGAATAATAGATCAGTATATTCCTTGCTCCAATGCATTACTGGAGATATTTTAAAACCAAAGCCTTTTAACATTATATAGTATATAGTTCCTACAATTCCACCTGTGGTTCCAACATTGTATAGATTATAACCCTGGTGTAAGCTGTATACATGTTTGGCAAGGGCAGACACAAGCATACCCATAATGATGCCTATCACTATTCCCCATATAATACCAAAATCTAAGCCAAAAGCGGTTTGACTTACTGTTGGTGCTAAAGTTGTCCCAAAAAGACAAGGAGCTATATAATTCTTTAGAGGTCTTTTGGTAAACCTAGAGAAGAGGTAGACGCCAAATATCAGGGGCCAGATGTTAAATATGTTTTTCCCAAACATAGCAAAACCAGACATAGTAAAGACTCCTGCTATAACTAATCCTGAGACCTTAACTCCACTAAGGTATGCAACTACTACTCCAACTAGACCTACAAGCCCAGCATTTATAAAAGTAGCTCCCAAGCCTCCTATAGCTATATAGTCAGTTATAAGTATACTAGGTGATTTAAGGATATTTAAAAGACCCACACCTATCTCTTCTATTGGTGATAAAAGAAATCCCATTACAATGAGTACTAGATGATAAACCGTTAATATTATAAGAATCTTATCCTTTATCTTGGACACCTCCTCTAATTATCTGTAATTCTAAGATTCTATCGATTCTAAAGGTCCTATTCGCTCTCCTACTATAACAATAACCAGCTACACCAAGGAATATCTTACCATTGTAAGAAAATTCACCTATTTCAAGGGGCTTTATAATCCTTTTAGATTTTTCATCGTTAGGTTTTAGATAAGTTATAAATAGGTTTGCATCCTCTTCTATAGCTTGTTTTATTATACTTATCTTCTCTTCCAAAGGAATCCTTTCTTCAGATAGCTGATACTGAAATTTAGTTAAAAACTCTACAATACGCCTATCCAGAAGAATGTGAGACTTTTTTATCGGTTTTTTAAGGACAATCCCTTCAAATGAGGTGCATCTACTCAGCGCTACATACACCTGTCCCGGAGCAAAAACACCTCTTCCTAGGTCTATAATAACTCTATCAAACGTTTTCCCCTGACTCTTATGAATGGTAACCGCCCAGGCAAGTTTTATCGGATACTGTGTAAATGAGCCTATCTCTTCTGTCTCTATCATCTGTGTCTTTTCATTATATCTATAGTGAAATATCTCCCAAGTATAAGGTAATACGTCCTCTACCCTGCCATCTGGAAATTGGACCTCAATAACATCATCTTCGACACCTTTACTTGACCTTATTCCTACAACCTTTCCTATAGAACCATTTACCCACCTTCCTCTAGAATCATTGTTTAGCATCATCACTTGGGCACCTTTTTTAAGTTGAAGAACTACGTCTGCAGGGTATGAACCCTCTTCAAAATCTCCCTCTATATAAGCCTCCCACTTGTACAATTTCCCTCTAAGACTCTTAAGTCTCTCCTCATTAATTTTATCTACCGTTTCATTTAAGGGGGTAAGATAGACCACATAGTCAGAATCAGAAGGAAGTTCTACCCCTACTCTGCTATTCAAGAGAGCAAGACTTTCTTCAGTTATAGTGTTATTTCTAATTTCATTTAAGAGCTTGATAAACTTCTCATCCTTTTGTCTATAGACTTTCTCTAACTCTATAAACTCTACAGAGATCTCTTTAAATACATCCGCATCAAAGAAGTACTGACTCTTATATCTCTCTGTAAAGAATCTCTTCTCTTTTGAAGTAACTACAGGAGGAAGTTGGTATAAGTCTCCTATAAATATCATCTGTATACCACCAAATGGTTTCCCTTTTCCCTTTCCGTTTAGTCGAAGAAAGTAGTCGACACAATCTAGGAGGTCTGCCCTAACCATCGATATCTCATCAATTATAATAGTGTCTAGCTCTTCATAAAGCTTTCTCTTTTTAGGTGAAAGTTTCTTAATATTCTGTATAGTTACATTAGGTTTAAAACCAAAAAAAGAATGGATAGTTTCCCCTTCAACATTCAATGCCGAGACACCTGTGGGTGCCAGAACAACAGTCTTCTTCCTTGTGATAGAGCGAAAATAATTTAGAAGGGTGGACTTTCCCGTTCCAGCTTTACCAGTGATGAATATATTTTTATCTGTATTCTCCATTAAGTCTACGGCTCTTTTAAACTGTTCATTAAGTTCTATATTGACCATAAATATTCACCTAATTAGACAAAATTCTTTTCTATTATACAGTATAAAAATACTATAGCAAAGCTCAGTAAGTTCTAGTAAGCTATTGCTATTTCTACGTTTTATTATTATAATGTATTTAGACTTTTACCCAAGGAGGAGATTTGATGCATTTACCCTTACCCAATTTAGGGGCATTTTTATCTTCTATGAATCCATATAAAAAATTTTATGCATTAGGCTTTGTTGGGTCTCTAGTTGAAATTACTACAAACCTCTTTGGACCCTGGAGTGCTAAGCTTATTATCGATAGTATATTGTCAGCTGGGTCTCATAAGGACCAGCTTATTCCATTTTTAGTCAGAATATCCCTTTTCCTTCTCACTCTAGGGCTTATACGTGCATTCGCAATATATGTACAGATTATGTATGTAGAGAAAGCTTCTCAACTAATCGCCAAAGACCTACGTAATAGACTTTATAAGCATATACTAAAGCTTCCATTTTCATTCTTTAACACCACTATGACCGGGGACTTAATATCTAGGGCTACAAGTGATGTAAATTCTATAAGAGAAGCTCTCGGTTTTGGAATATTAAATGCCTTCTACTGTATTACCTATTACCTTGGTATAATGATTGTCCTTTTTTATCTGAACTGGAAGTTCACCCTTGTAGCAAGTGCTACGTTACCCATACTGATGTATGTGGGTATAAGGTTTAGGGGTAAAATAAACCCCCTCTATGAAAAGCTACAGGAGGAGATTGCCAAGTTTACCACTATCGTTCAAGAAAACATCTCTGGTATAAGGGTAGTAAAGGCATTTTTTAAGGAAAAAATGGAGATAGGAAGGTTTACAAGACAAAATCAGGTCTTATTTGATACAAATATGGCTATTGTAAAACTCCAGGCGTTCTACTATCCATTTATGGACTTCTTGGAAGCTATGACCGTAGGGCTTGTACTCTTTTATGGAGGAAGATCAGTAATTTATGATAGGGCAACTATAGGGTTATTAGTTGCCTTCAGTGGATACCTCTCTATGTTAATCTGGCCTGTAAGACTTGTAGGATTTACGTTGAGCCTCTTCCAAAGAGGAGATGCATCTGCTGGAAGGATACTTAAACTACTATCGGAAAATTATCTCCCTGATTTGGGCAAGGTGGAGCTTAAGCCAGAAGAGGTCAAAGGAGAAGTAAGATTTGAGCACGTATATTTTAACTATCCTGACTCTGAAGAGTCTGTGCTAGAAGACATAAACTTGGTAGCCAAGCCAGGAGAATTGATAGCCATAGTTGGAACTACTGGTTCAGGTAAGAGTACACTGATTCAGCTTATACCTAGATTCTTTGATGTTACTGCTGGTAGTATAAAGATAGATGGGATAGATATTAGGGATATACCACTTTCAACCCTTAGAAGGATTGTGGCTGTTGTATTCCAGGAGACCTTCCTCTTTTCTGCCTCAATAAGAGAAAACATTGCATTCGGAAAGCCAGATGCTTCGTTTGAAGAGATAGTAGAGTGTGCAAGACTAGCACAGGCAGATGAATTTATTAGAGAACTTCCAAATGGATATGATACTGTTGTAGGAGAAAGAGGGCTAGGGCTTTCAGGTGGGCAGAAACAAAGAATAGCCATAGCTCGGGCTTTACTTATGAATCCAAAAGTCCTTATATTAGATGACTCAACGAGCAGTGTAGACCAAGAGACAGAGATCAAGATTCACAAAGCTCTAGAGAATCTTATGCGGGGAAGGACAACCTTTGTAATAGCACAACGATTATCTACTGTCAAAAGGGCTAATCAGATTATAGTCATCGACAAAGGAAGGATTGTAGAAAGAGGGACACACGAAGAGCTCTTGGTTAAAGACGGATACTACAAGAGGATATACGATATACAGTGGGGACAAACCGAGTTATTACTAAGAGAGCTAAGGGAAGAAGAGAGTAGAGTATAGATATGGAAGAAGAAAAGACTAAGTTCAATAGACACAGTATAAAAAGATTGTTATTATATTTAAAACCATATACACATCACCTAATCTTGTCACTAATACTCATCTTTGGGCTTATTGGTACTTCTCTATATGCCCCATTAATCATAAAGATTACTATTGATAGTTATATAATGAAGGGCGACTATACTGGTATGCTAAAGATGATTGCTCTATTGATAGGGATATATATACTCAACTGGATATTGTCTAATCTAAGGACAAGAATCCTCTCTCTCACAGGTCAAAGGGTTATATTCAAGATAAGGCAGGAACTTTTTGAGCATCTACAGAATCTCTCCTTCAAGTTTTATGACAATACCCCTGTTGGAAAGATTGTAACTAGGCTCACGGGCGACATAGATGCTATGAATGAGCTTGTAAGTGGAGGAATAATAAATGTAATCTCAGAACTTATAATGCTTATAGGTATAGTGTATATGATGTTCAGGCTCCATATGCAACTTACCTGGGCAGTATTGGCTACTCTGCCATTACTCATCTATATGTTTACTGGTGTTGAAAGAAAGCTCTTAGAGTCTGAACGTAATGTGAGGACTACCGCTACAGATATGAACATAAATCTAGAGGAAAGCATCTCTGGAGTTAGAGTGATACAGGCATATAACAGAGAGGAGTATAACCTAGAGAGGTTTAAAGATTACAATGAAAAACACTACAATGCCTGTCTAAATACAATCAGACTTATAGCGATACTCTGGCCAGGAGTAGAGGTCTTTTGGGTGCTGGCATCTATAGTTGTAGTAGGTCTTGGTGGTTATTGGCTTATAAAAGGAACTATTACCGTGGGCATAATAACCGCATTTATATCATACGTCGGTAGCTTCTTTGGACCTATAAGAAGTCTTAGCCAGTTCTTACAGATTATCCAGAGGGCTTCAGCAGGAGCAGAAAAGGTCTTTTCTATATTAGATACGGAGATCGATGTCAAAGAGCAACCAAATGCTATAGAGCTTCCACCAATAGAAGGAAGGGTAGAATTTAGGAATGTGTATTTCTCGTATGATGGTTCTGAGATGGTTCTAAAAGGAATAGACCTTGCAGTTGAACCAGGACAAACAGTCGCTATAGTCGGACATACTGGAGCAGGGAAGACATCACTCGTGAATCTACTATGTAGATTCTACGACCCTACAAGTGGTTCAATTCTGATAGATGGATACGACATAAGAAATGTGACACTTAGGTCATTGAGGAGACAGATAGGAGTAGTCTTACAGGAGCCATTCCTCTTCTCTGGAACAATAAGGGACAATATGAAGTATGGAAAAGAAACAGCAGAAGATGATGAAATCTGGAGAGCTCTAGATATAATAGGTGCAGGTGAATTCGTAAGGAGGCTACCTAACAAACTAGATACTACTATAGGAGAAAGAGGGATATCACTCTCTATGGGGCAGAGACAACTCTTATCCTTTGCTAGGGTAATACTTGCTGATCCTAAGATTATAGTTTTAGATGAAGCCACGTCAAATATAGATACAGAGACAGAACAGCAGATTCAATCTGCCCTAAGAACATTACTCAAGGGAAGAACAGCATTTATAATAGCTCACAGGTTATCTACAATAAGACAGGCAGACCTAATAGTAGTTATTGAAAATGGAAAGATTGTAGAAAGAGGAACCCATAGTGAACTCTTAACACTTGGTGGCATATATTATAGGATGAATGTAGCCCAGTTTGACCCTACACTAATAACAACTAACTAGGTCTTCCCCTCTAAAGCCTCCAGTATGGCTGACCTAAACTCGCAATAATCTCTACTATTTAGGCTATAAATTTCACCTGGAGTTTTGTCGGAAGCTGGATAAAAAGCCTTTATATCTTTAATCTTAAATATCTTACTCCAGAGTGGCTCCAATAAAGTGCTACCATTCTTTCCCTTAAGCATCATTATCAGTTCGTAATCTTCTATCCCTCTTTTTAGATTCTTATACCTTAGGGTAAGTATCGGTCTTCCATCCTTACCTGGATAGACAAAGTTGGTATCTCCTGCCTTCCAATAGGGAAATCTGTAAGATATACGCTCTCTTGGATTCTCTGGCCATACCGTATAGTTCCATCTTAAGAAGCCGTCAAATTCTATAAATGCTGTAAGTATCCCTATCAATCTACTTTCTACTAAGGGTGAACTTATAAATGTATTCGGATATGGAGGCCAGCAACAGACATACCATAACATACGTCCTTCAATCTTACTCTTTAGTTCCTTCAACATCTCCCATTTATCAAATACCACGGGTAATACAGGGACAAAGTCGGAGATTTTATCCCTGAATTCTTCTATAAATTCTGGATGGTTTATTGCAGACTTAAATTTGAAACTAGGAGCTATCTCTCTTATGGCTTCTAGACTTCTTCTATACTTTTCTATATCTCCAGGTTCATCTGCTACTACTCTAACCCTGTCTATAAGACCTTTCTCTATAAAAAACCTCTCCAACGCCTTTATATAAGCCTTAATATCTTCTCCATTTCTGATATATTTAAAAGTTCCATCAGTCCTATCATAATACCTTATCCTTATAGCATCGGGATAATCTTCCGCTAAACCATTATAGCCATACTCAGGGTCAAGCCATATATTTGTAAGGCCAAAGACTTCTATCTCCTTATCTATACCATATTTCATACACAAGTTTATATATCTTTCAGCAGGCGAAAAATTATAACGGTATCCAGATTCATCTCTTTCAACTAGAATCATACTATACTCAAAAAGGTCTGAAGGATAATTTTTCACACGATAGCATCTCTGTCCCGACCAGGGGATTTCAGAAGCTATTATAGTTATCGCTTTCTGTCCAAGCTCTGCTAGAGATTTTATATAGTTCTCTAAAACTTTAAAATGCTCATCACTCCAAAGATGAACCTCGTGTTTACGAGCTATATTAGATGGATGCTGCCAGAGGTCCAAATAAAATCTAAAATCTCTAGGCTCAGGGAGCTCTACATCCTTTACTAGAATATTAAAGTCAAATACCTTTACTAACTCTTCATCTTCAAACATACATTGGGTGTATATTTTTACCTTACCCGTATAACTTCCAGGAAAGGTATCCTTAGGAATTGATATCTCAATCCACACTGGTTGTATCTTATTTTTCTCTACAAATATTACCTCATCATTAAGTAGTAAGTCTGCTTTATATACCCTATCATCATCCTCTATAAAGCCGATGGGAAAGATTTTAACAGGTAGATTAGATACATTACATTCCACCCTGATATTTCTTATAGGTCCTTTAGGGGAAAAATTTGGTCTTTTACCAACATTCAGATAGATATCCTCATCTGATTTTAAAAGTAACTGCAAAACAGCCCAGTCACCTCTACAGGATACTACACTATCTAAAGTGCCTTCAAAGATTAGGTCTTCCCCATAGGTATCTACACCATAGCTAGCCTTATAGGTTTCATCTACAAGAGTAGCCTTTAATCTCATATCCTCTATCCTCCTATCACTCTTTTATACCAATTATATCCTAATTTTATATGTTGTGATATAATCATCCTAAATAGATAGTTAGGGAGGGTTGCCATATGGATGTAACTGTAAAGTATTTCGAGGCAAAAGGGCAGGTAAATACAGAAGAGACATTAAAGGTTGCCAAGGAGAGGGCTAAAGCTCTAGGGATAAGACAGATTGTAGTAGCATCAACATATGGAGAAACTGGTAGAAAAGCGGTAGAGGTCTTTAAAGATTTGGATGTAAATCTTGTCATAGTTACAATCTCCTCTGGCTTTACTAAGGAAGGATGGATTATGCCTGACAGTGTAAGGAAGGAGTTAGAATCTAAGGGAGCAAAGGTCCTTACCTGTATTCATGCACTAGGAGACGATGTAAGTTCTGCCTTTAGCAGTAAATTTGGTGGGCATAATCCCAATGAGATAGTAGCAGAGGTCTTAAGGAGATTCTCTCAAGGGATGAAGGTTGCAGTAGAAATCACTATTATGTCTGCAGATGCTGGACTAATAGATGTTAATCAGGAAACAATAGCTATAGCTGGGACTGATAGAGGGGCAGATACTGCAATAGTAGTAAAGCCGTCTTATGCAAGGGATTTTCTCTCTTTTGAGATAAAAGAGATATTAGCTAAACCTAGATAGGAGGTTCCTAAATGGAAAAGGTAAAGTGTGCCTTTGTTGGCTGTGGAGGAATAGCAAATGCTCATCTAAAGGGTCTAAGGTCACTATGGGAGAATAACATAAGAACATTTGAGTTTATAGCGGTATGTGATGTGGATAGAGAACGTGCCGAAAGGATGGCTGAAGGTATAGATTCTTTCCAAGGCTATAGACCAAGAGTTTATACAAATATAGATGAAATGTTAGAGAAAGAACCTGAGCTTCAGGCAGTAGATATATGCACTACTCATAACGAACATCATACAGTAGCTATCAAGTGCCTCTCTGCAAAGAAGCATATCACTATAGAAAAGCCTTTGGCTCTCACTATAAGGTATGGACGTATGATCCTAGAATCTGCAGAGAAAAACGGATGTATTCTTCAGGTAGCAGAAAATTATAGAAGGGCATTATCAGAGAGGACTATAAACTGGGTTATAAAGTCAGGCAAGATTGGAGAACCGAAGATGCTCTTCTGGTTAGATATCTTTGATAGATCTTGGTATTGGGGATGGAGAGACCATAAAAATGTAGCTGGCGGAGGATGGACGTTAGATGGCGGAGTTCACTTTGCAGATTTATTCAGATATCACATAGGGGAAGTAGAAGAATTATATGCCATCTCTAAAACTTATAACCCTATACGGTATAGAGATAGAGCAAAACTTTCTGATCCAGTGATGATAGATGTAGAGGACACGACTATGGCTATTCTGACTTTTGAAAATGGAGTAACAGGGACATGGGTTCTTACAAATTCTGCCAAGGGAAAAGAGGAAAGGCTTAGGGCTATATACGGAGACAAGGGCACTATAAAATGGGGAGAAGGACTATATATAGAAGGTAGACATATCTCTTTAGAAGAACTAGAGAGGGAATATCTAAATAGTTTATCAGAAGCTGATAAGGAAAAGCTATTCCCAGGAGGAATCAAGGATACTATTGCTATAGAATTAAAGGAATTCTTTGACGCGGTGTTAGGAAAGGGGAAGATAGAGACTACTGGGATAGTTGGTTTAAAGGATGAAGCAATAAGTATGGCTGTCTATGAGTCAAGTTGGATAAACGCTCCTGTAAAGATAAAGGATATAGAGGAGTGTAGAATAGAGAATTATCAAAAAACACTAATGTAGGAGGAATGAGTATGGGAAAGTGGCAATGCACAATATGCGGGTATATCTACGACCCAGATAAAGGAGACCCAGAAAACGGAATCTTACCAGGGACACCATTCGAGGAACTTCCAGAAGATTGGGTTTGCCCTGAGTGCGGAGCCCCTAAAGAAGACTTTGAAGAGATTTAGAAAATTAAAGGGGTAGACGAAGGGTCTACCCCTAATATTTACAGCTCTCTAGCTAGCGTAATAGCTCTTACTTCCTTTATATCTCTTTCTAAGAGTGTCTTTCCAGCCTCGTTTATTGTTGCCCCTGTAGTATATACATCATCTACTAATAGTACCCTTTTACCCTTTAGGCTATTATCTGACAATAGGAATGCCCTATTAATATTATTCAATCTCTCTTCAACATTTAGGTTAATAGAAGGTTTGGTCTCTTTTATTCTTATAAGACTAAGTGATATCGGAACTCTAAGAATCTTACTTACTTCTAAAGCCAATATCTCTGACTGATTAAAACCTCTAGACTTTAATCTCTCTTTTGATAGGGGAATAGGAACTATAAAATCAACGTTCCAGGCTAATCTCGACGCAAATTTCCCGAGCATTTCACCTAAGAATAAACCCAGACTCTTCCTCTTTTCAAATTTAAACCTTATTATGGCTGTTCTCATAACACCTTCATATAAAGCGTATGAACGAGCCTTAGAAAAGTAAGGTGGCGAGACCTTACATTTATAACATATCCCGTCGTTCTCTATCGGACTACCACATATCTCACATATAGGGCTTTTTATAAGAGAGACTTTAGATAGACATTCATTACATATAACATCCTTACTTATTCTTCTACATACAAGACATCGTGATGGAAACAGTAACTCCTTAAGAAGCATATCTTGGAAAGCATATAATGGTATTCTTTCTAGTAACCTCTGACAATTCACCTAAATCTATCTCTTTTATCTCTGCTATCCTTCTAGCTATGTATATAAGGTATGAGGGTTCATTTCTTCTACCTCTATATGGCTCTGGTGCAAGATACGGCGCATCTGTCTCTAGAAGAATCCTATCCAATGGACACCTTTCTACAACCTCTATAAGCTCTCTAGCATTATGAAAGGTCACAGGTCCATCAAAACCGATAAAGAATCCAAAAGAAAGAGCCTCTTCTAAAAAATGTAATCCTCCAGAATAACAGTGGAAAACGCCCTTTACTTTGTATCTCTTTAATATATCGAATGCATCTCTGTATCCATTTCTTATATGTAAGCTTACCGGTAGTTCCAAATCTTGAGCTAGAGAAAGTTGTTTCTCAAAGGCCTCTAATTGAATATCTTTAGGGGATAGATTCCTATAGTAATCCAACCCTATCTCTCCTATACCTAGGACCTTTTTACTATCTTTTACACTGCAGATCCAACCTAAAAATTTATCTGTGCATTCACCCGCAGAATGTGGATGAATACCAAGAATCGCATAGACATCATTGTACTTAAGCGATACAGAGTAAGAAAACTTACTAGACTGTATATCATACCCTACACTAACAAACCCTCTAACTCCTACCCCCCTAGCCCTGTTTAATATCTCTTCTAGATTATCAAATTCGTCTAGATGAACATGGGTATCTATAAACAAGAACCTTACTTCACCTTAGCCCCTGGAGGCATCTCCTTATCTGGAGATAGTATAGATATAACGCCATCACTAGAAGCAGCAAGAATCATACCATTAGAGGTTATACCTCTAATAACAGCTGGCTTTAGATTGGCAACAATTACTACCTCTTTCCCGATAAGGTCTTCAGGCTTGTAGACTTCCGCTATACCAGCCACTAGCTGTCTATACTCACTTCCTATATCCACAGTAAGTTGTAAAAGTTTCCTAGCCCCTTCAACATTTTTTGCATCTACAATCTTACCAATCCTTAGGTCTATCCTTTGAAATTCTTCTATAGTTATTTCTTCCATAATTACACCTCTATTCTAGGGAATAATGGTTTTACCTCGGGTATCTTCCAATCTGGTTTTAGTCTTCCCCAGCCTTCTAGGGCTTCCCTCTTAAGGGAAGATTCTAAGTTCAATCCAAGAGAGCTGAGGAAATACTCAGATACCTTGGGCATAAATGGATAAATCAATATCGCTATATTTCTTATAGATTCGAAGACATTAAACATAATACTATTAAACTCTTCCTTCTTACCATCTTTCGCTAAGCTCCAGGGTGATTTCTGGTCTAGATACTTATTCACCGCTCCTATGAAGTCCCAAATATCTGTTAATACCTTTGTATATTCAAAGTCAGTCATAAACTCATCTAGATTCTTGATGATAGAATTCTTTAACTCTAATAGCTCATTCTCTATATCTCCTATGCTGGGAACGATTCCATCTCCGTATCTATTTATAATCCCAACACTCCTAAAGAATAGATTACCCAAATCATTAGCTAGGTCAGAGTTTACTCTATGGATAAAGCTCTCATCAGAATACTCCCCGTCTAGTCCTAAGGGAACTTCTCTCATCAAGAAGTACCTCACTGCATCCACAGCTATGTCCCACTCAAAACCCTTATTAGCGAGACTATTAGCCATCTGGACAGGGTCTATAATATTCCCCTTACTCTTTGACATCTTCTCCTTTTTCACTGTCCAGAAACCATGGGCAAATACCTTTCTAGGGACATCTACACCTAGAGCTAAAAGTATACAGGGCCATATGCCAGCGTGGAACCAAAGTATATCTTTCCCAACCAGATGGACTGCAGGCCAAAAAGTCTCAAATTTCTCTCTATCATCTGGATAGCCTGCAACAGTTAGGTAATTTATAAGGGCATCAACCCATACGTATATAGAATACTCGTTAGCAAAAGGTATAGGGATTCCCCAAGTAAGTCCCTTTCTAGATATGCATAAATCCCTCATACCTTCCTTCACCCTGTTTAACAGTTCCTGTCTTCTAGCTGGAGGTTGAACAAAGTCAGGATTTTTCTCTATGTGTTCTAAAAGTTTATCCTGATATTTCGACATCCTAAAGAAATAGTCATCCTCCTTGTTCCATATAACGGACCTTCCACAGTTAGGACAGTTTCCATCTACGAGCTCATCTGCCTGATAAAAAGTCTCACAAGGGACGCAATACCAGCCTTCATATACACCCTTGTAGATATCCCCCTGTTCGTAAAGTTTATTTATAATATACTGAACAACCTTCTCATGCCTCGGCTCTGTGGTCCTTATAAACTCATCATATGATATGTGAAGTTTCTTCCAGGTATCTTTAAATACCTGAGAATACATATCCACATGTTCTTTTGGATCTCTATTCTGAGCCTTCGCAGACTCTAATATCTTCTGTCCATGCTCATCTGTACCCGTAGAAAATAATACCTTGTATCCCCACATCCTCTTAAATCTGGAGATCACATCTGCAGTAATAGTGGTATAGGCATGGCCTATATGTGGAGATGCATTTACATAATAGATTGGTGTAGTTACGTAAAAAGTTCCCTCTTTCATATACTAGTTTACCTCTCTATCTTCAAGATCAGAGGTGAGATATAACTCTACCTCCATAAACTCTTCATCTGTTAACTCTCTAAGTATTCCTCCATCTATCCTCATAATAAATGCATCTACCGCTTCTCCTTGTGGTGCTAATATTATATACTCTTTATCTTTTATACTAAAGATATCTATTACCTGAAAATTGCTGTAGTTACCAAATTCGTCCATCACCTTAATCAACTCCTCCATTCATACCCTCCTTTATCAGATGGAGTCATAAAACCTCACTAATCTTTGTTTGTATATTATAACATTTTAATATGTGGAGAGTCTATAAAATGATTGAGTTACTAAAGAAGAAAAGACATTATTGCTCCAGATATAACAGGGACGCTTACGTTATCATCTACTGGAAACGGAAATACTTCAACAATGGAAGCTACTATGGCACCAACAATCCCTATCCATAAAGGTAACATATTTGATAGCCATAAGAAATAAGCGGAACTGATAGATATAGAGAAAAAGCCTATAAGACCTTCTAGGGTCTTTTTTGCCTCCGAATTAAAGATCACTCTTTTACCATAGTTTATCCCTACTATCTTTGCCATCATATCTCCAAAAACCAAAAAACTTAGACTTGCTATTGCGATACTTTCTTTGAATAAAAGAAATGTTAAAAGAACACCTAATAAGAAAGTTGTTATAGAAGAGATTCTCTTCCTCTCCTTTGCCTTATATACCCTAAATCCTCTAGTTATCTCTCTACTTAGAAAATCTCCAGTCTTTTTATGTAAAATCCTTAATGAGTCCGCTATGAAAGAGACAAAAAGTACAATACCTATCAGGGTTATTAAAGCCCTTCTGCTTATAGCCATACCTAGAAAGAAGAAGGACATCCCAGCAGGGCGTATGAAAACTCTCCATAGGGGAAGATTCTCACTCTTAATGGTAAACATCTTTAGACGCCTCATATTCATAACGCTTACTACAAAGATAAAAGATATAAGTCCGAGAAGAAAGACCAACTCGCTAGATAGTTTAACTAGGAAAATCAAGGTTAAAGCAACCATAGGTAAGACAGTCACTGCCAAAAAGTTCTCATCCCAGGTTGAGCAGTAAATACAGAGTGTAAAAAAAGAGAGATATATTAGAGAGTTCAGTAGCTCTAAAGGCGATATATCCCTCACAGCTACTTTCGCTAGGGTAAAGATAAGCATTCCCGTCGCTGTGGCAACACCCCTTCCACCTCTAAAACCTAGATAGAACGGAGCTACATGACCTAATATTGCTGATATACCTGAGAGATAGATGACTAACTCTTGTGAATGAAAAATCTCCTTGGCTATAAACATAGCTAGGAGCCCCTTAGAGCAATCATAAAGTCCTGTTAATATAGCCATATGAAATCCTAATGTCCTTTTAACATTTGTAGTCCCAGGATTTCCGTCTCCCAACGTCCTTATATCTATCCCATCTTCCCATTTAGGAATGAGATATCCCGGGAGTATAGAACCTAGAAGGTAACCTATGATGATAGGGAATATATTAACTATCATTTAAGACTTTCTCTATAAATATCCTTGTTAATTCTGGATCGAACTGACTTCCGCTACAAGTCTTCAGTTCTTCTATAGCTTCTTTTAATGATTTGGCATCTCTATATGGTCTTTCACTTCTCATAGAGACAAATGCATCGACTACAGAGATAATCCTAGAGATAAGGGGAATATTATTCCCCTTTAACCCTTGAGGATAACCAGTTCCATCCCAACGTTCGTGATGGCAGAGTATATAGTCCGCTATGCCAGCAAATTCTGGGGTTGAGAGGGCTATTCGATATCCAGCTGAAGTATGTCTCTTTATAAGCTCCCACTCTTCTCGAGATAGAACCTTTTTCTCTAAGATCTCTTTTGGCACTGTTATCATACCTATATCGTGAAGTCTAGCTGTAAGTATAAAGTCTTCAAACTCTTTACCATTTAAACCAAGAACCTCTCCAAACTTAGCAGAAAGTTTCTCTACCTCTTCTATATGCTTAGTAGATTCATAAGTAGTACTATGTAATGTTTCTATGAGAAACCGCATAATAGATTCCCTTATTCCTCTACTCTCTGCCAGTTTGTTCTTATACATATTATCTTCTGCTTCTTTAATTACATCTTCAATTTCCTCTTCAGGTTTATACTTTATTGCGTATCCTATAGAAGCTGAGAGAGGAATATGTAAGGATTTTTGAGCCTGAAAATTATTATAGATTCTCTCAACTATCCTATCCAAAATCTCTTTAGTTACGTTTGGAAATAATACAACAAACTCGTCTCCTCCCCACCTAGCTATAATGTCTTCCTTTCTACAAGACATCTCTAATATCTTACCTGCCTCTACTAGGAGTCTATCCCCTTCTTCGTGTCCAAAGACATCATTTACTAGCTTTAGGCCATTTACATCACCCATTAGGATGCCTAAGGGTAGAGACCTAGGAGTATCCAAACGTCTAAGTTCTTCCTGGAAAAATGTTCTATTATATAGACCAGTAAGGATATCATGGAAACTTAAAAACCTTAACCGCTCCTCTAACTCCTTCTTTTCTGTTATATCTCTTACATGTTCGACTGCCCCAATTATACTCCCATTATGATTATGGAGTGGATAGACATATAACTCTAGCCAACCATTATTCCCCTCAGGTCCAATATATGGAACTATTGCACTACTCAAGATATCATTCTCGATAGCTGATACCGTTGGGCAAAAACTACATATAGTATTCCTACCTTGATATGCAAAGTAACATTTCTTTCCCTCCAAAGGAACCATATGAGGATAGAGCTGGTTCATCTTATTATTTACCTTTACTATATTTAAGTCTCTATCAAGTATACTCAATCCATCCTGAATAGAGTTAAATATGGAATTCAAAAGTTCCTCTCTTCTCTCTAATTCTATTTCAATCTTCTTTTTCTCTGTTGTATCCTGAACAAATCCCTGAAGCATAGTTTTTTCATTATTAGTCATTATAGTAGCTATATCAGTGACCCAACGGATATCTCCGCTTCTATTTATAATTCTGTAATCGTTTCTAGCTATATACCCAGGTATACTTAGTAGATTGTTTTTCTCATTTTCTACTCTTGCTAAGTCATCAGGATATACCAAATTCATCCAACTGACTCTACCTTCATAGAAATCTTCCTTTAGATAGCCGGTTATTTCTTCCACTTTCCCCGCCAAAAATAATATCTTAGAAGTTTCTATATCTAACTCGTAGAGGAAACCCACAAGATTAGCCATAAGATTCTGTAGCCTCTTATAGTTATCAATTACCAATCCTGTCTCCCCCCAGGT
>JACIXS010000080.1 GCA_014360335.1 bacterium
CATCTTCTTCATAAGAAACCCTACTAACTTTTCCAAAGTAGTCTTGTAGTATCATTGTTATTCTATCTTTGTTCTCTGTATAGAAATCTTCGCTAGATACCTCTAATTTTATAATTGAAGGTACAGAGATTGAATTGTTTGTCCCTTCTTTTAAGTCTACTAAATCGCTCACGTAAATCTCTGGCGAAAGCAAGAGATCACAACCCTGCAGAAATAGTACAGCCAGTAACAAAAAGATACCCAATAAAGACATCCTACAGACTACGCGCATTTTCATTTTAACATTATCCTCCCTGTATATTTTTTTATTCTTACAGAGAGGATTTTATAGCACTTCGGTGTCAGGAGATGTCCCTAGAAATATATCTTTACTCCTCTATTTTGAAGTATCTGAATGTTATTCACATTACTAAAACCTGGTGTAAGGTCTAGATAGTTATTCTGAATATAGACGGTATCACCTTGCCCTAGTCCAAAATTGCTCACCAAAGGGGTAATATCGCTTATCTGATTATTGTTAAGGTCTAGCCAACGTAGACTGGTGAGATTAATTAATGGTCTAATATCATTTATTAAATTTGAAGCAAGATTCAACTCTTGTAAGTTAGTTAGTCCACTTAATGGATTGATATTATTTATCTGGTTTGCACTGAGGCTTAATTCTTTTAAGTTAATGAGCCTAGATAGTGGACTTATATCTTTTATCCTGTTAGATGAAAGATTTAACACCCTCAAATTAATTAATCCTGATAGTGGGCTTATATCGGTTATTTGATTAAAAGGAAGCCAAAGTTCTTGAAGGTTTGTAAGGTTAGATAATGCGCTAATATTTTCTATCTGGTTTGAGCCTAGATTTAACTTTCGAAGGCTAGTTAGGTTAACTAATGGACTTATATCAGTTATTTCGTTTGCCCCAAGGCTT
>JACIXS010000081.1 GCA_014360335.1 bacterium
TCCGTCCTCCATTTCTTGTTTGCAGCATCATAGATACCGAAACCCGAACAGAACTCCCAATATGCCCAAGCTATACCCTTTTTCTCAGCAGTCCTTGCAACAAATGATGTCCATCTTACCCTTGATTCCATATCCGCTTTAGAATAAGCTCCAAATTCTCCCATATACAATAGAGGATTACCGTTTCTCTTTGCCCACTCTACAGCAATATCAAGTTCTCTTTCTACTGATCTCTTTTCTTCTTCTGTTCCAGTCCACTTTACCCCAATAGGAGGCGAAGGGCTTACCCATTCTGCTCCTTGATGAGTGAAATTGAATGGATTATAGTAGTGAAATGTTACTATTATATTCTTATCATCCTTAGGTATCTTTAGTTCGTTTAATCTAAATAGACTATTCCAGTCTGTGGGTCCTACTATAATCTTTCTTGTAGGATTTGTCTTTCTTATAACCTTTATTGCCTCAGAGAGATATTCGTTCCAGAGATAGCTTTTTAGATTCATACAAGGTTCATTTAATAGTTCAAAGTATAACCTATCTGGATAATCTTTGTAGTGTTCAGATATTTGTTCCCATAATTTCAAGAATCTTTCTCTATGTTCCTCTGGTTTCTGCATTATCTCTTCATAATGATGTATATTTATTATTACATAAAGATTATTTTTAAAGGCTTCGTCAA
>JACIXS010000082.1 GCA_014360335.1 bacterium
ATTTCGAGCGTCTCGATATATTACGGGACTCAATCAGACATCCGAGTAAAAAGTTATTGTCTTTTGAATTTGCTCAGAGCTTCTACATTCAATTTCGAGCTTTTCGATATATTACGGGACTCAATCAGACATCCGAATAAAAAGTTATTGTCGTTTGAATTTGCTTAGAGCTTCTGTTTTAAATTTGGAGAGTCTCGATATATTACGGGACGCTCAAAATTGAATGTTGAATCTCTCAGCCAATTCCAACGACAATAACTTTTTAGTCGGATGTCTGATTGAGTCCCGTAATATAACGAGACGCTCGAAATTGAATGTTGGAGCTCTCAGCCAATTCAAACGACAATAACTTTTTACTCGGATGTCTGATTGAGTCCCATAATATAACGAGACGCTCGAAATTGAATGTTGAAGCTCTCAGCGAATTCAAACGACAATAACTTTTTACTCGGATGTCTGATTGAGTCCCGAGAGATAACGAGACGCTCGAAATTGAAGGTTGAACCTCTGAGCCAA
>JACIXS010000083.1 GCA_014360335.1 bacterium
CATCCGATTATGCCATTTATCACTGAGGAGTTATGGGAGTATGTGAAGGATGCAGATAATATGCTTTCTCTATCCGACTGGCCAGTTCCTCTACGCTTTAGAGATGAAGCTAGTATTAGAGATGCTAATGTTATCTTCGACATTATAAAGAGTCTGAGGTCTCTAAAACAAGAGATGGGAATCTCTTTTGAGAAGAAGATACCAGGATTTGTCCATAGCGAAGTATATAAGGAACTTATTTTAAGCCATAAGGATGTTATCTCTTCCTTATCTAAGATTGAGCCTTTAGAATTTGTTTCTGATGTTCTTCCCCCACAGAAGGGAGTTATCTCTACTGTGAAATCTGATTTCGATGTGTATGTAAAGATAGGAGACATCATAGATATAGATGAGGAAATTAGAAGAATAAAAGATAAGGTAGAAGAGATAGATAAACAAATAGCAAGGATAGAGGAAAGACTACAGAATAAGGACTTTTTATTGAAGGCTAAGGAAGAGGCTAAAGAGAAAGAGAGAATAAGAAGGGAAAATCTTATAAAAGAAAGGGAGAGATTACTCTATAGATTATCTCTACTCTCATCTTAATTAGATGATTACCTCTTATCAAGATGCCCTAGATATTATAGAAGGACTTTCTAGGTTTGGCTCTAGATTAGGGTTAGAGCGAATTAAGGGGCTACTTTTTGAATTAGATAACCCTCAGGATAAGATTCCAGTTATACACATAGGTGGGACAAATGGTAAAGGTTCTGTTTCTAGAATGCTTTCTTCCGTCCTTATAAAAGCTGGATATAAGGTAGGACTCTATACCTCTCCCCATCTACATTCAGTGCGTGAGAGGATTCAAATAAATAATGAGCTTATAGATAAGGATTCTTTTATTAACACACTAAATTATATCTTACCATTTATTGAGAATCTTACTAATAGAGATAGTGAATTTTATCTGACACAGTTTGAGATTCTTACCGCTATGGCATTTTTGTACTTTTATAAATCTAAGGTGGATGTAATAGTTTTAGAGGTCGGATTGGGAGGAAGGTTAGATGCTACCAATGTTGTAAATAATCCTTTAGTTTCTATCATTACCAATGTTGATTGGGACCATATGGACAGGCTTGGTAATACACTTTCCCTTATAGGTAGAGAGAAAGCTGGAATTATAAAGAGAGGAGTACCTATTGTTACAGGAGCTAGTGGAGAGGGACTAGATGTAATAGTAGATACTGCCAAGTCTTTGGATGCTCCAATATATATCTTAGGTAGGGATTTCTTTGTAAATTGGTATGTTCTATCCCAAGTTGGGACTGAAATAGGTTTTAGAAATGAAAAAAGGCAAAAGGAGTTTTTTAGTAGCCTTAAAGGAATATATCAGGTAGATAATATGGCTATTTCTCTTATGGCATTGGAACTATTAAGAGATAGACTTAATCTCTCTGATGAGAATATTATAGATGGATTTAGAGATGCCTTTTGGCCAGGTAGGATAGAGATAATATCTAAGAATCCTATAATTCTTCTAGATGGTGCTCACAATAAAGGTGGTGCGGAGAAACTTTCTAAGTCTATATCGATACTTTTTGATTTAAAGCCTACTCTTATAGTTGGAATGCTTAAAGATAAGGACGCATATGGAATAGTAGGTTCTATGATTCCCTACGTAAAGAATAGCATCATTGTTACAGCTCCTAAGACTAATAGAGCTTTAGAACCTACAATACTTGGTAAAGTAGTTGAGGAGTTAGGGGGAAGACCTATTATAGTTCCGGATGTAAAGGAAAGTGTAAAGATTGGGCTAGATTTAGAGAAGGACTTTATATGTATTATGGGCTCTCTATATACGGTTGCTGAGGCTAGAGAATCTCTCTTGGGTGAGGTAGAGAAAGATTAAACTTATACTGAGGTGAATATAATGAAGTTGGAAGAAATTAAGAAATTACTATCTGCTAAAGTTTTATGCGGGGAATGTATGTTAGATAAGGATGTGGAACATTTTTATGCCTCTGATCTTATGAGTGATATACTGGCTACAGTCAAAGAACCAGGTATTTTAATTACCGCTATGGTTCAGCCTCAAGTAGTAAGAACGACACAGATGTTAGACCTTATAGGTATCATTTTTGTAAATGGTAAAGTCCCTCCAGAGGAAACATTGAGTTTGGCTAGGTCTAATGAAATTTTGATAATGACCACAAAGCATTCTATGTTCGAGACTTGTGGGAAAATATATTTAGCGTTGAATAAGTGTGAGAGAGATAGATAGAGATTTTTACAGTTTATTAAAGCTTCCGGTTACCCTTATAATGAATGCTAATATGCCTAAAGTCTTACCCGACAGAAAAGTATTTCAGGTTAGAGAAATACTTAAGATAAATCAGCTAGATGGAGTAGCTATCACAAATGAGGATGGAAGATTAGTTGGAATAGTTACAATGTATGACTTGCTTAAGGCTATAGAAGAGAATAAAAGAGATGCTTCTGTTGAAGATATTATGACTAGGGATGTTGTTACTCTCTCTCCGAGCCACACATTAGCTGATGCTATAGAGTATTTTAGGGTTTATGGTTATGGAAGATTTCCTGTAGTAGATAGAGATAAGGTATTTCTGGGAATGGTGACGCCTTTAGATATAGTTATAAGATTACCTAGTCTAAAAGAAGAGAGGGAGGAGATAAAAGAAGAAGGAGAAAAGGCTAAAGTAATAAGACTTGAATTCTCAGTTGAAGGTGGAGATTTCATTAATGGTGGAGAGGCTTCTAGTAAGATAAAAAGATATCTACAGAATTTAGGACTGTCTAAAGACATTATAAAGCGTGTTGCTGTAGCCAGTTATGAGATGGAAATGAATATAGTTATTCATGCCTACAGAGGTAAGCTGATAGTAGAGATTTCTTCTGATAAGATTATGATAAAAGCGATAGATGAAGGACCCGGGATAGAAGACATAGAGAAAGCAATCCAACCTGGATATTCTACAGCATCACCGAAGGTAAGAGAGTTAGGTTTTGGAGCAGGGATGGGGTTACCTAATATTATCTCCTGCTCTGATGAGTTTGATATAAAGAGCACTGTAGGGGTAGGTACAGAGGTGACTTCAATAATATACATAAAGTAGAGGCGATACGATGAGTATGATAAAGATTAATAGAGAGCTTTGTAAGGGGTGTATAGATTGTATAAGGGTTTGTCCTACCGAAGCCTTAAGGGTGAGACAAGGGAAGGCTATACTTTTAGAGGATAGATGTATAGATTGTGGTGAGTGTATAACTGTATGTCCTGAGCATGCTAT
>JACIXS010000084.1 GCA_014360335.1 bacterium
CGGCCTCCCGGCCTAATAATCCGGTAAATGTCTATTTCGGACTTTTAATCTTAAGGGAAGTATTTGGTCAATCAGATGAAGAAGCCCTTTATTCCCTAATGTTTGATATCCGGTACCAGTATGCCTTACATACCACCAGCTTTTTCGAACAACCGGTATCCAAGAACAGCCTGACCAACTTTCGCTCTGCGGTATATAAATACAACCAAGAGCATGGGGTTGACCTCATCCAGCAAGAGATAGAAGCCCAGGCCAAGTCCTTCTCTGAACTACTTAAGATAGATGGCCATACCATCCGGATGGATTCCTTGATGATAAGTTCCTCCTGTCGGAAATTATCCCGCTTGGAGATTATCTATTCTACGGTTGCCCGACTCACCAAGGTCATAGACCAAAATATACTGCCGGAAAGGTTTAAACCCTACCTGGAGGAAAGCCACTATAATGATACCATCTACCGGGTAAGAGATAAAGACCTAAATAGTAAAATCAAAAAAGTACTAAAAGATGGTTTGAGACTCTATCATCTTTATAGAAAGGATAAAGAGATAAGTAAAACCGAAGAGTTTAAACTCCTTGCCCGAATGTTAAAAGAGCAAACCCGAAAAGGTAGGATAAAATCCTCTAAAGAGATAGTTCCTAACT
>JACIXS010000085.1 GCA_014360335.1 bacterium
TTTGGTAAGAAGGTTGCATTGAGAGGTTACTTCGATAAGAGGGCGCTTATAGCAGGAAAGTCAGCAATAGATAAAGAGTTTGAAAGGATAACTCCTCTTCTTAAGGAAGGAGGCTTTATACCACATACCGACCACAGAGTCCCTCCCGATGTCTCGTGGGGGAATTATAGGTACTACAGAATGAAAAAATGTGAGCTTATAGGTAAAGAGTATAGGGAGAGTAATCAAGAGCCTATGGGACTCTATAAGCTTTAGCGTGGGATAAAACGAAGGGGAAGTTCCTACTATTATATATTAGGGACTTCCCCTTCATACTTCATCTGTGAGATAATTAAATCGGTAAAACTCCTGGGCAGGTAAAACCATGCTACTAGAACTACTTAAGCTATTCAAAAAACATATAAAGCTATTAAATACCCAAAACTCTACACCTAATACTATACACGTAAAACTAAAAGAAGTCAAAGGAGTGTTAACGTTCTGTGATATTGTCGTAGGTAAATAATTCTGGGATAATGTCCCCTTACGATATATCAAATTTTTAGAGAGACCCCTCTACGATAGAAGCAGATGGGTTGATAGGATATCTTTGAGTCTTACTCTAAAGTCAGAGCCCAGAATAGTAACCTAGAGGA
>JACIXS010000086.1 GCA_014360335.1 bacterium
TATCCAGCCTCTTTTATTATCCCACCCTAAAGACAAGACTATATCGTTATTTATCTTTGAGAAGTCTTCCTCTTTAAATTTTTTCTCCATAAAGTCATCAAATATTCCACTTGTAGCTATCGGGGTATCTCTCATACTTGTAATTACATAGCCAGATATTCTCTTATAACTTCTTACCAATTCAAGGACCATCTTTCTATAGAAGAAGGCTTTCTCTTTTGAGGATTCTACCAGCTCATTGAGTCTGTCCAAAAGTCCTTCTTCTTTTAATTTCTCATATTGATTCTTATAATCTATAGTCCAGTCAATTCCAATCTTGGGTTTATCTAAGAAGAAAGGGTCTCCTCCATATCTTTCTCTTAGCCGAACAACATCTCTTACAGTATCAAAGTCACAGAATTCTCCAAAGATCCAAGGCTTCTTCTCCCTCCAAGATACACCAAATCTATCTATAAGGTCTCTATAGAAGTGAGGGTCGGTATAGAAGTGATAATCGTAGAAATCTCCATACTCTTTTAGCAACCCTCCATAGCATTCTCCTGAGCCACTGTTATCCTTTATGAGTCCTCCGTTAATATTTTCCTTTACAGTATAGAAAAGCCTCTCTATAAAATCTTTATCTACGTCTTTATTTAATTCACATCCTAATGTCCATATAACGATAGACGGATGGTGATGAAGATTCTTGGCTATTTCCCTGTACTGTGTTAATGCATTTCTCTTAAACTCGTATGTAACCTTTGGTATCCACATAGGAAGTTCCTGCCATATGAGTATTCCCTCTCTATCTGCAATCTCAAAGTAATCTTTGGGTGGGACAAACAGGCAAAACTTTATAAGATTGAATCCAAGTCTTTTGAGCTCTCTTATCTCATACGTAATAGTTTCTCTATCTGGATTTGGGCTTATACTCTCTGGATACCATCCCCAGTGAAGTATACCCCTAGGATAGATGGGAGTATTGTTTAGAAGAATATCGTATCCTTTATAAGTAATGTCTCTAAATCCAAATTTTGTTATATACTCATCTTTTAATATATTATCTTTATATAGTCTTACACGCAAAGTATAAAGATTTGGCTTTTCTGGTGACCAAAGCTTTGGTTCTTTTATAGATAGATTAAACCGAGCAGAATAATTAGTACTGTATCTTTGAGTAGCTACAGCTTCTTCTCCATCGAGTATATCTGCAACTAAATCTACCTCCATGTGTCTATGGTTAGTGTCAACCGTTACATATACCCTTACCTTACCGTTCTTTTCAGTCCTAATAGATACATCTTCTATAAATATATCTTCTTTTACTAAAAACTCTATGGGTTGCCATATACCACCAAAGGGTGCATATACATCAGGCAAAAATCCGGCTAGACTCTCCCTTAAAGATATGTATTTGCCAGGCTTAACGACCTTTATTAAGAGTTCGTTTTCCTCTCTTAGAGGACTTCTTAATTCTATAATGAACGGGTCCCATATACCGAAGTGCTCTCCTATATGAACACTGTTCAGCCATATCCTACAGTATGCACTTACTCCGTTGAACCTGAGAAATACTCTTTTACTGCTTATATCCT
This sequence comes from bacterium, assembly GCA_014360335.1. GTDB lineage: Bacteria > DUMJ01 > DUMJ01 > DUMJ01 > DUMJ01 > DUMJ01. Next base: position 1,575 of record JACIXS010000086.1, read on the forward strand.
CTAATTCTTCTCTCCTTAATGTAAATATCTTTCTATAAGTTCCTACCCCTTCTATATTTACGTCTATCCCTTGGCTT
>JACIXS010000087.1 GCA_014360335.1 bacterium
ATCAAGATTTGAAGCCTTTCTCTAGGAGTACGAAGCTTACTTTCATCTGCTGGTAAAGGTAATCTAAAATCTATCGGATGTAAAGAGACAGGTCCCTGTCCTTTAATAAAATCTATATATCGAAAATGCGAATCGTAAGTTCCTACCGTCATTGTATCTCCGATAAGAGCCGTTATAAATCCCGCATTATTTAGAACATCAGTGATTAGACAATCTTTCTCTTGCCAGTTACCTCTCCAAGCATGATAGGTAAAGGTGAATCTTCCTGTAAGTAAATCCTTGCGGAATGGACCTGTAGGAAAACTTGCTGGAAGAAAATGGGTAAATATTATACCTTCTTTTGCTAGCATATTTATATTTGGAGTATAAGCATAGCCTCCATAACATCCACAATAGTCCTGTCTAAGAGTATCACAGATAATAAGTATAATGTTTCTGATCATAAAGGGTTTCCTCCTTATCCCTATAGAGGAGAGGGCGCATCCCTCTCCTCTAATACTCTTTTTACTTAAAGAAAAACTGTTCAGGAAATCCTAAAGCCATCCACTGATCTACCCCTTCAGGAACATTTCTTAAATTTTTTCTAGCTATAACTGGTAACACGTCTTGGCTTACTGTACCAATTATATAAAGATTGCGTTTATGAATGTCAATAATTCCCTTTATAGCTGCAGCTCTTTCTTTCTCACTAGTACTAGAAATTGCTCTATCCCAAAGTTGGTAGATTCTCTTTATATCCCCTGGAGGTTCTTCTCCACTTTTACCTCCAGAAAGATACCATCTACCATACTCAGGGATCCATGGCAAAGCATATGACCCCCCTATCCCTATTACATGATCAGGGTATACTGATATTCCCCATGCAGCAGTATTATTAAATGGAAACACTGCTACTTCAGTTTCTCCCGCAGCGGCACGAGTATAATAAAGACTAGCTTGTTCTACCTTGACAACAGTTTTTATCCCTACCCTTTCCCAATAATGAGCTACCATTTCACTTACTAAAGGCCAATCAGCAAATATTGGAGCAACTTCTATAGTAAGGTTTAATGGGCTTCCATCTGGGAGTAATCTAAACCCATCCCTATCCTTCTTGGTAAGTCCCAGTATATCTAAAAGCCTGTTAGCTCTTTGAGGATCATACTC
>JACIXS010000088.1 GCA_014360335.1 bacterium
TCTTTACTCTTTTTATGCATAGGTAAATTTTGTATAATGGTAAGTATCAATATAAATCACTCCTTTCTGGTTGGATTTTTTATTATAGTATATCAATTCCAGCCAGAAAGGAGCACTCTTTCTAAAAAGTGATTACACCCCAGTCAATGTTAACTCTTCTACTCGAAAATCTTTATTATCTCGTCGTTCTCCTTTGCTATTAGGTCTTTTAAGCCATCTTTGGATAGTATCTTTATGCCAAAATCTTTTGGCTTTATCTCTCCTATGATGCTAGCATTTATACTATTAGACCTATAGAGTTCTATAAGTTTCTCTGCAGAATCTCTTGGTAATACTATAAGTAAAGTCCCAGATGTTATAAGCCCTAGAGGGTTTATCCCGTATTCTTTACTCAGGATAAGTGTCTCTTCGAATATAGGAATCTCAGATTCATAGATTAACGCCCCAGTATTGGAAGCCATGCATATCTCGTATATCCCCATACTAAGTCCGCCCTCGGTAGGGTCATGCATAGCGTGTATATCTAAAGCCTTTCCTATATTTACCTCTCTGTATATACTTATACCGGGGTCATAGAGGAAGTTCTTACACCTCTCTAAGAAAGATATATTATAACCCTTTCTTAAAAGTTCTTCTTGTTTCTCTTTGGCTATGATTGCTGTTCCCTCTACTGCTATCCCCTTAGTTATTACTATATAGTCTCCAACTCTTGCGTTAGATGTTGCTATGATTTTATCCCCCTCCATCTCTCCTAGCATACAGCCAACAACTATCGGTCTATCTAGACCGACTGTAACCTCGGTATGACCTCCTACAAGAGCTACCCCTAGAGAATTACAGGCAGATGAAACTTGAGAGAAGATTCTCTCTACCATATCTTCTGTCGTCTTTCCCTCTGGAAGTAGCACTGTTGCCATAAACCATCTAGGTGTAGCACCTCTAGTCAATATATCATTTGCATTGACGTTTACAACATACCAACCAATATCCTCGGTAACAAAGGTAATGGGGTCTGTCTTTGCTACTAAGAGTTTATTCGATAGTGATATAATAGCAGAATCTTCTCCTACAGAAGGTCCCAGGATTACACTGGGGTCATCTTTTCCCCTGTATAAGGATAATAACCTCGACAAAAGAGCTGTTTTTATCTTTCCTGTCTTTAAGTATTCCATAAGGTATATTATAATATATAAAAAGACAAAAAGAGCCACTTGGAGGTTAGACAGATGAAGAGTCTAATTAGAACAATTGCCTACATAGGTATAGGTTCTGCCCTAGTCTGTGCTGGAACTATGGTTATTCAGATACCTGTTCCTCAGACCAAGGGCTACATAAACCTAGGTGATGCATTGGTCCTAACTATAGCTATGCTATTTGGGGCTAAAATAGGGGGACTAGCAGGAGGAATTGGTTCTGCCCTGGCAGACATCATACTTGGATATACCCACTGGGCTCCGTTTACATTTGTAATAAAGGGCATAGAGGGTATAATAGCAGGAACACTGGCATATAAGGCTCAAAAAATGCCTCTAAGGATTCTCTTCCTTATCTTAGCAGGCTTAGAGATGGTTACGGGCTATTTTATAACGGAGATATTCCTCTATGGTATAGGTCCAGCCTTAGCTGAGCTTCCGGGGAATCTCTTCCAGGCTGGCGGAGGGGTATTAATCTCTACAGCGCTTGTTCTTGCTATAAAAAGGGCGGTTAAGGATAATAAGGTCTGGAATCTCTGATATTGATGAAAAGAAGATATAAAAGCCTCTTTTATAGCCTTATTATGTCCTTTGCATTGCCCTTTCTCTTTGTCTTTCCCTCTTTAGCTTTAGATGTATCTGTAAGGGTTCTTGTCTATAGGGGAAAAGAGTTCAGCGTATCTGGGAAATTCCTATCACTTTATATTAGAAATAGTGAATCTCAAGAGATAAAGAGCCTCTCTAGGATTATTGGGAAGCTAGATACGGTAAATCTAGTTTTAGATATAGTAGATAATGCACAGAATACAAAGAGGCTAGAGCTTGATAGTAGAACCGTCTTAGAGATCACAGGTAGCGATATATCTCTAAATGGCATTACTTACAGGGGAGGCTTGAGAATAATAAGTAGAAACAACAGCATGCTTGTAATAAATATCGTTCCACTAGAGGAGTACCTATACGGTGTCGTCCCTTCAGAAGTGCCATTCTACTGGCACCAAGAGGCACTAAAGGCTCAGGCAGTGCTAGCTAGGACTTATACTATAAAGAATATAATGAGTAGTGTAGGAAGGGACTATGACCTAGAGAGTACAGAGAACTCACAGGTTTATAGAGGTAAAAGCGGAGAGTATAGCTCAACAACGGATGCGGTCAACTCTACAAAGGGAGAGGTCATATATTATGGGAATAGTATAGCCAGTGTATACTTTCATTCTACTTGTGGAGGGCATACGGAGTCTTTAAAGGAGGTCTGGGGTATAGAGGCACCTCCTTATCTTAATGGAGTAGAATGTCAATACTGTAAAGAGTCCCCCTGGTCGGAATGGGAAAGAAAGATAAAGAGAGAGGACTGGGATAGAATTATAAAAGATAGCAATATAGAGCTAGAGCTAAATTCTTCTGGAAGGGTATCAAAGCTTAATGGAATAAGTGGGACGAAGATTAGAAGTGCATTCAATCTCCCGAGCACATTTATAGTAGGTATAGAGGTAAGAGAAACTGAAGTAATAATCAAAGGTAAGGGTTATGGACATGGGGTTGGTGTATGCCAGTGGGGTATGAAGAGGATGGCTGAACTTGGATTTTCTTATAAAGAGATAATATCATACTATCTACCGGGAGTGACTGTTGATGCGTATAGAGGATTTTGATTACTATCTACCTGAGGAACTCATAGCACAGGAACCTGTATATCCCAGAGATCACTGCAGATTAATGATTGTATATCCTGATGGGAGATTGGAGCATAGGTACTTCTATAACCTTCCAGAGTATCTAGAACCAGGGGACGTGTTAGTTCTCAATAACACTAGGGTAAGACCATACAGGCTGAGAGGGACAAAGACTACTGGAGCCAGTATAGAGGTCTTACTTACCAAAAGACTCTCAGATAGTGTATGGGAGGCGCTTGTAAATCCAGCAAGGAGGTTACACCTAGGGACTGAGGTTCTATTTGATAAAGGGTTAAGGTGTAAGACTATACAGGTGAGAGAGGGGGGATGGAGGGTCTTAGAGTTCAATGAACCTGTAGAGCCATATTTAGATGAGCTTGGAGAGATACCGCTACCCCCTTATATACATAAAAAGGTTAAAGCGGAAGACTATCAGACGATATATGCCAAGGTAAACGGCTCTGTGGCAGCACCAACCGCAGGACTTCACTTTACAGAAGAGCTGTTGGAAAAGATTAAAGAAAAAGGTGTAGAGGTTCTATATGTAACACTACATGTAGGTCCTGGGACTTTCTTACCTGTAAGGGTCGAGGATATTGAAAAACACTACGTCCTTCCGGAGGAGATAGAGGTAACAGATGAAACTGCAAAGGCGATAAATAGGGCAAGGGAAAGAGGCAAAAAAGTTATAGCGGTTGGAACAACAGTAGTAAGGACGCTAGAGACGGTAGCGGATGAAAATGGAAGGGTAAAGAGCTATAAGGGTAAGACAGACCTCTACATATATCCTGGCTATAGATTCAAGGTTGTAGATAGGCTTGTTACCAACTTTCATCTTCCAAAGTCATCCCTTATCATACTTGTATCTGCATTTAGGACTAGAGAACTCATTATGAAATCATACGAAGAGGCAATAAGGCTTAGATACAGATTTTACAGTCTAGGAGATGCTATGTTATTATATTAACTATGGGTATAACGTTTCGCATAATAAAAGAAGACGATAAGACACTAGCAAGGATAGGGGTAGTTGAAACCCCTCATGGTTCATATGAGACTCCGGTATTTATGCCTGTAGGAACACAGGCAACGGTAAAAACTCTAACACCGGAGGAGGTATTGGAATGTGGAGGGAAGATAATACTTTCTAATGCCTTTCATCTGGCATTAAGACCTGGAAGCGAATTGATAAAGAACCTCGGTGGATTACACAAGTTTATGCACTGGGATAGACCCATACTCACAGATAGTGGCGGATACCAGATAATGAGTCTAAGCCCACTTGTCAAGATAACCGACGCAGGGATACAGTTTAAATCATACCTAGATGGAAGAGAACTCTTTTTTACCCCTGAAGAGGTAATAAGGATAGAGGAGAACCTGGGTGCAGATATTATTATGCCCCTAGATGAGTGCATCCCATATCCTAGCAGTAAAGAGAAGGCGAGAGAGGCTCTAGATAGAACAATCAGGTGGCTTATAAGGTCTGTAAGGGCAAAGAAGAGAGAGGATCAAGCACTATTTGGCATAGTCCAAGGTGGGATGTTTAATGACTTGAGGTTAGAGGCGCTAGAAAGGGTCTCTAGTATGGATGTAGAAGGGATAGCCATAGGGGGACTGAGCGTAGGAGAACCTAAGGAGATGATGTATGAGATACTAGAATGCATAATGCCTTACGCACCAAAGGATAAGCCTAGATACCTTATGGGTGTTGGGACTCCGTTATCTCTAGTGGAGGGTGTGATTAGAGGTATAGACATGTTTGACTGTATATTCCCCACTAGGCTTGCCCGTCACGGAGGGGTATTTACAAGTAAGGGAAGGATGATAATAACAAACGCCGAGTTTACCAATGACCCAAGACCTATAGATGAAGAGTGTAACTGTTATACCTGCAGAAACTATTCTAGAGCTTATATAAGGCATCTATTTAAGGCAGAAGAATCATTAGGACCAAGGCTTACGACGATTCACAATTTACACTATATACTTCATCTTATGGAGAGGATAAGAGCCTCCATAAGAGATGGAAGCCTACTAGCTCTTAGAGAAGAGATTGCTTATTATTATAGGAAGGAGTTGAGTGTATAACTATGCAAGATGGACAGTCTCTCTACTACCCATTGATATTCTGGGTTATATTTTTTGTGATATTCTACTTTATGCTTATAAGACCACAGAGAGAAAGGGAGAAAAAGCATAGAGAATTTGTAAGTAGCCTAAAGAAGGGTATGAAGATTATCACAGAGGGAGGTTTTCTAGGAACCATAGTTGAGGTCAAGGAGAATACCGCCCTTGTAAAGCTAGCAGAGAATGTAACAGTAGAGGTGCTAAAGAATTCGATAGTTGGAAAACAACCAAAATCATAGATGAATCAAAGATTCTATAGTGGGTTATCCTATGTCGTAGTCTTTCTCCTTACGGGAATTACCCCGGGGATATTCTATTCCCGGGTAATTGATCCATTTGAACTTCCTAAGTTTCTCTTCATAAGATTAGTATTATGCCTATTCTTTATCTTTGCATTATTCTACAAGAAAAACTCTAAGATAAACTATTCAAAGATATTTATGTACATAGGACTCTTTGGAGTATCTGTGTCTATCTCTACACTATTATCTGAGTATAGAGATGTAAGCTTCTATGGAGAGTGGGAGAGATATCTTGGTCTATCCTCTATGCTACCAATAATCCTTTCCGCTGTGCCTTTACTATTCATAGACAGAAAGAGACTACCAATTATCAAATATGCCTTTGTCCTAGGGATAATACTGGTAATAGTTAAAGGTTTCAAACAAATCTTGGGATACGATATGTTCTCTCTAGAGAACCTAGGCGGTAGGATTATATCCTCACTCGGCAATGCGGACTTTCTAGGTGAGTATATAGTTATGGTGATGCCTATTGTTATGTTAGAGGCAATATATTCAAGATATATACTTGAGAGGATAATATTTTTTATACTCTTTGGACTTACATTCTATATACTTCTAACATCTGGAACAAGGAGCTCCTGGCTTGCATTTCTATTATTACTCGTTCTAATGCCCATAGTATTTCTAAGACCCAAAACCCCCTATTTTGTATACAAAAAGGTAGTCTTCTACCTTGTCTTTACAGGTGGAGTTATCCTGATGGTACTATATCTACCAACAACAGTTATTATGAAGCTAGTATTATTCTTACTTCTTATGCTTTGGCTCTATCTCTATCTAAAGTATCTATTACCGTATATAAAAGAGATGATAGCTCCATATAAGAGGCGCATCATGGCGCTTACCCTTATTATGGTCATAATCTATATCGCCTTTCCCTATACAGAGAGGATAATCCCTCATAGAGGTGCTATTCTAACAGATACAATTAAGGCAAGATTAAGGGCTATGGCAGAACCGGAGATGGGAAGATTCTACATACTAAGAACCTCCTTTAGATACATAAAAAGTGAGATGATAAGAAATCCAGCAAGACTCTTTTTTGGATGTGGGCTGGATACTACAGGAAAATACCTCTCTAGATACAAGGTGATAGAGTCTGCCAGGAGGGACCCAATAGATAACGTCATCTATGCAGATAGGGCTCACAACGAGTATGTAGATATCCTTCTACAGACAGGATTGGTTAGCTTTTTTATATTTATTTTGCTTCTATTCAATACGATAAAGACAGGTATAGATATACATAGGAGTAGGCACCCATTTAGGATATTCACAACTGCAGTTACGCTTGGGATTGTAGGTTTTGCCATAAATGGAGTATTTATATTTGGCGTAAGTGTTATCTACCTCTATCTATTCCTTATGTGCGGGATAATAGGGGTGATAAACAGTAAAAGATTAAGGCTAGAAAAGAGAGGTATCTATAGTATCTTAGTAATATTTGCCCTTATCTTTTTTCTCTATTCCTCATACTCTGGTATAAGGCAGATAAGGGCGCACCACCTTCTTTTAGATGGAATAAACACTATGAATAGAGGGGACTTAGTAAATGCAGAAAGACTCCTAGATGCCTCTATAGAAAGTTATCCAGTTGGATACGCATTCCAGAAGAAGCTAGAGCTATACTCTATAAAACTTAGAGAAGAAAAGAAAAGGGAGATATTTGAAGCTGGAGAAAAACTCTTTCCAGATATATTAAGACATGTAAAGTATCCCACAAGTGCGTATTATTCTATATCTAGATTCTATATGGATGGCTACGACCTAGGACTAGATAAGTCATTCCTTGACAAAGTTATAGAGAATCTCAAGATATGCCTCGACTATGATAGATACTATAAGCCAGCATTGAAGGCACTAGCAATGATATACATAGGCTATCTAAAAGACCCAGGACTAGCCTATATCTATGCGAAAAGGTTTGTAGATATAGAACAGAGAGACATAGAGATGTGGAAGATACTTATGAGGACAGCCAAGATTGTAAAGGACTGGAATACCGTTTGGTTCTCAGCAAAGGCTATATACCTAGCAACAGAGGGAAAGGATAAAGAGGCAGAAAGATACTTAAAAGAGGCAGAAAGATTTATCAGTCCTTCCAAAACCCCTTAGTTACACCCAAGGATTCTAGTTTCTTTCTAAGCTCAAGCATAGCGGTATAGGTTGGTATTACAAAGATTTCATCTCTATCTGATTTTTCTATAGCTAGCTCTAACGCTTTGAGGGAATTCTCCTCTACCAAAAGCCTATCTATATCAAAACCCCCATACTTTAATCTAAGAGCCATATCGTAAGCCCTTCTCCCAGAGGCAACTATAAGGCTAGAACGTTCCATCAAAGCTTCAAAGTTTACATCCCAGAGCCAAGAGACATCCATCCCATCCTGTATATTATCATTTATGATAAGTAGGACCACTATATCTTTTTTGTTAGATAGTAGCTGTATTATCTCATTAAAGCTAGCTGGGTTCTTAGCTAAAAGGATATATACAGTCTTTCCCTTAAGATTAAGCCTCTCCCCTCTACCAAATGCAGTCCTAACATTACTAAGATTCTCTATAGACTTCTCTATGGGTATCCCTATCGAGTAGCAGGATAAAAGGGCAGATAAAGTATTGTAGACGTTATAGATACCGGGTAATCTTACATCTATATGAAAACTTTTATCTTTAAACAATATATCAAAGGAGGAACTATCTAGGCCAGAGTTGATATTATACGCTACTATGTCAGGCTCTTGCCGTTTAAACCCGCAGGCTAAACATTCAAATACCCCTTGATGCCCCATATAACGCTTAGAGTAGGCCAATGTCTCATCACAGAATGGACAAGACCTTATATCGGCAATACTTGAGTATGATTCCTCGTTCTTATAGTCTATGCCAAAGTATAGTGCATTGATGGGTATATTATAGGTAACACTAGAGACAAGGGGATCATCAGCATTTACTATAAAGGTGACATCGGGATTAGCCTCAGCTATGCCTCTAAATATCCCTGCCAGCTTATCAACTTCACCATATCTATCCAACTGATCTCGGAAAAGATTAGTAATAACAATTGTATCTGGCTTTATATCTTTGACTAATAACCTCAAATTTGCCTCGTCTATCTCAAAAACCCCAACCGCATTACAGAGGCTATCTCTGAAAGAGTATCTCTCTATCAAACTGGTACAGACACCTCTAATAAGGTTTGCCCCTGCCCTATTATGAACAAATTCTGTCCCTAATCCCTCTAAGATAGTAGCTATAACCCTAGCGGTTGTAGTCTTACCATTTGTTCCTGTTATAAAGACTTTAAGTTTTAGTTTCTCCCCTAACTCTTTTAATATGGAAGGGTATATAGATAACGCTAGCTTACCAGGATAACTTGTCCCACCAAATCTGAATAAACGGGATGACCTTACCGCTAGCTTCCCAAGTAAGACGCTGGTATAAAACCTAAGAGGCTTCATCTCCTTCCTAAGACCTTGTAGAGCTTATCCTCCTCCTTGCATATAGGATGAGATAGCATTGTCTTCCAAAGTCTATTGAACGATGGAAGTCCCAATAGCTGTTCCAAGCTCCATTCTCTAGCAAATCTGCCATCTTTAATCTCCTCAATGGCAGATTTCATAAGTTTTTTCATATCTTCTGTGATATAACGCTTACCCCAAGTCATATGTCCATACTGACTTGTCCTTGAATGTAGGCTCAGCTGGTTCCAGAGTCCATACTGGGCTATCGCATGTCCTATCTCACCTAGCTCACCAGACGCATACAACTCTAAGATAGCAACCTCAGGGCTTACACCTTCCTCTACAAGGACCTCATAACAAGCCTGCAAAAGGTATAGCATTGCCCCTGCCCAGGAGTGTTCACTAAAGAGGTCAACGAGTGTCTCTTCATAGAAGCTAGATTCAACCGCACAACCACCAGGTAGGAATGCTCCAATCCCTTTTGATATAGCTAAGGTATAATCCCAAGCCTTACCTGAGGCATCCTGCTCCACCCCAACAAGAACAGGAAATCCTCTATTCTGTAAGAACAGGTCTCTAACCCCCTTTCCTATCATCCTAGGAGCCACTAGGACTACATCTACATACTTGGGTGGTTTTATAAAACCATAGGTAATATTGTAACCGCTGGCAAAGTCCAAGACCTTTCCCTTGGATAGATGGGGAAGAATATCATCTTCCATCACCTTTGGGGCAACCTCATCTGGTATAAGAAGTAGGATAACATCAGACTCTTTTGCGGTTTCACTAATATCCTTCACTGTAAAGCCATCTGATATTGCTAGGTCCCATGCACTATCCTTTATATTTCCAACGATAACATTTAAACCATTGTCCCTTAGGTTTAATGCCTGAGACCTTCCCTGATTCCCATAACCTATAACGCCTATGGTCTTATTCTTTAATATATCTAGGCTCGCATCCTTATCCATAAATATCCTTGCCATAATTATCACCTCTTAACTAATCTGTATATCCTATCAGCCAACTGGGAAATCTTGAGTCTTTCAAAACCTATAACGATACTCTCAACGGTATCGTTCAGAGGCTCTATCCATTTTTCAGGTAGATTCTTACCACCAAGTAAGACACCCATTATAGAACCAGCGGTAGCACCATTACAGTCTGTATCAAATCCGCACATTACACTTGTAGTTATGGCTTTTTCAAAGTTTCCATCTGACAACATAAGCCCAAGAACAACAAAGCAAGCGTTATTTATCGTATGAACGGGATGATAATTCCCATACTGAGCCATAATCTTAGACCAGACGCTCCTCCAATCTCTATCCTTCCTACACCAATCCATAACATTACTTATTGCCTCATATAATCTTGATGTCTTTGGTATCTCAGTAAGACCTATCTCTATTGCAGATTCAACATTGTCTACTACGAATGCAGAGGCGATACTAGCAGAGACAAACATCTCTCCATAGATGCCATTTTTAGTATGTGATAGGACCGCATCTCTGTATGCAAACTCCCCTGCTCTCTCAGGATTGCCAGGGTTTACATATCCAAAGATATCAGCCCTTATCTGTGCTCCTATCCACTCCCTATAAGGGTTCATATATACTGCGGTCTTAGGAGGAGTTATCCCATTTACCAGGTTTCTATAGGCAACCCTCTCTGCGGTATAGACGAGTAGATATGGAAGATGGGTAAGCCACTCCCTGGCTATATCGTTAGTGGTAAAAGACTCACCATACGTCTCTAAGATATGTAAGCCAAGAATAGTATAATCTATATCGTCATCTCTAACCATTCTATCTATATTGCCAGCTGTCCAATTCTTTACCTGTTTTATTCTTCTAAACGGTTCCTTATCAGACTCTAGATATGGGAAATAGTAATCAAGGTTTTCTATACCAGAAAGAGCTAGGTATTCTTCTATATCCTCTCTCTTCCAACCTTCTACGGGCTTTCCAAGGAGACAACCTATACACCTACCAAGAATACCACCTAGGACCTTATCCTTTATGGTGTCTCTAGATAGGGGGATATCTAGTTTTCTAGGACCATCCGGTCTATACCTTTTTATCTCATCTAGAGATGAAGGCTCTATATAGAAAGATTCGGATGGCTTTAGGCTTGAAAGCTCACTGTAGAGATTTAAGATAGTTTCCTCTGCAAGGAGGTTAGGGTCGAAATTTTTAAAGAAGAAGACATTACAACCCTCCTCCTCTTTCTCCTTTATCTCATCCACAAAAAGTCTTCTTAACTCATCTATATCCATAATCGACTTCCTCTTATATTAAAGACTTTAGATACTTGACCGTCTTTGGGAGTAACTCATCCGGATCTCCGGGGATACCACATTCTAATGCCATATAACCGGAGTAACTTTTTTCTTTTAAAATCTTAAAAGAACTGGCAAAATCCGTATGCCCCATACCTGGAAGGAGTCTATTACTATCAGCTAGATGGATATGAGAAATAAACTCAATATTATTAGATAGAGACTGAGGGATATCAGCCTCTTCTATATTCATATGGAAAAAGTCCGCCATCATCTTCAATCCTTTACCATGTGTGGCGGTTAATATCTCTTTGGCATCGTTAAGTGTCCTTACAAAATGCGTCTCATACCTATTGAGTGGCTCAAGTAAAATATATGTCCCTTGGGAATGGGCATACTCTCCCAGCTCATTCAAGAGTTCAATAAGTAACCTTTTCTCTAGCTCCAATACATTCATAATAGGGGTAAGGTCAGGCAGTTTGGGCGGACCAAATATTGGAACAACAACCAAACCTACAGCCCCTAACTCAGCACATAGAGAAAGTAACTCTTTTATATCCCTAATTGCCTTGTCTCTTTCTTCTTTGTTAGGGTCAAGTAGGCATCCACCGTAACCAGAACAGATTGTACTTACCTTTATCTCCCTACCTCTGAATGCCAGTTTTACCTCATCCAGCCTTTCTTTTAGATTGTTCCCCCAGAGTTCTACACCTTCAAAACCAAAAGACTCTAACTTTTCTACCTTTTCTTTAAGACCAGAACCCTTAACCAGGTTTTCCTGACAGGACAGCTTCATTTATACACCTCCCAAAATGGATTTTTTAGTTTCTGTAACCAGTAATAGGAGGAGGTATCCTTCCTCCCCTTTCAAAGAGGTCTATGCAGGATGTCTCGTTAACATTTATGATAGGTGCCCTACCTAAAAGACCTCCAAACTCTACCCATTTTCCGGGTTTACCTCCGGGAATAGGAAGGATTCTTACCGCTGTAGTCTTATTGTGCATAACACCTATAGCCATCTCATCAAGTATAATTCCCATAAGTGTGTATGGAGAGATATCTCCAGGTATTGGAATCATATCAAGTCCTACAGAGCACACATTTGTAAGTGACTCTAACTTTTCTAAGGTAAGGACACCTTTACCAACAGCCTCAGCTATACCTCTATCCTCACTTACAGGGACAAACGTCCCACTCAAGCCTCCAACAGACGAAGAAGCCATCAAACCTCCCTTCTTTAGGGCATCATTTAAGAGAAATAAAAGCCCAGTTGTTCCTGGAGCTCCAAAGGTCTCAATACCTATTCTCTCTATAATCCTAGCTATACTATCCCCCTCTTCAGGGGTCGGAGCAAGTGATATGTCTACACTTACAGATCTTATCCCTAGTCTACTTGCGATCTCCTTACCTATAAACTCACCAGCCCTTGTTATCTTGAATGAGACTCTCTTTATCTCCTCTACAATAGATAGGATATCTGCATCCTTTGGAAGTCTCTCTATAGCAGACCTTACAGCTCCAGGTCCACTTATACCAACATTTATAACCCTCTCTCCCCTCTTTATACCGTGGAAAGCCCCAGCCATAAAAGGATTATCAGGTGGAGGATTAGAAAGAATAATCAGTTTGGCACATACAATAGGTTTATTCTTTGCTCTAGCACTCTCTAGTATCACATAAGCGGACTCTTTTATAGCATCTAGATTTATCCCCGCCTTAGTTGTAGCGGTAACAATAGATGCACATAAGCGTTCTGTCTCATTTAAGACTATAGGGATAGACTTGAGAAAAACCTTATCCGTAGAAGAGACTTCATACTCCAAGAAGCAGGTATAACCACCAATAAAATCTAATCCGATCTCTAAAGCAAGTTTATCTAGTTCTTTAGCGAGGTATATGTAATCGTCTATATCTAAACTAGATATAAGTAAGGATACAGGTGTTATAGCAATTCTCTTATTTACTATAGGTATCCCATACTCCAGTTCTACCCTTCTTATGGTGTCTAAGAAGCCCTCGGTAGCCTTTAAAAGTTTCCCTCTCAAACAGCTAACGGTATCATCTACCCTATCCCTTCTACAGTCCAGTAGGTCGATACCAAGTGTGACGGTTCGTATATCTAGCCGTTCAATCTGTATCATCCTGATGGTTTCTAGTATCTCTTCGGTAGTAAATATCATACCCTATATCCTATGCATAGCCCTAAAGATCTCTTCTCTTTCAAAAGATACCTTTACCTTAAGTCGCTCTCCTTCCTCTAAGAGCTTCTCTACTAAAGACGTAATATCCTCTATCCCTGTTATATCAACCAAGAGAGCCATTACAAAGATATCTCCCATAATCGTCTGTGTTATGTCTAGTATATTTACGCCAAAATTAGCTAAGACAGAGCTTATACCTGCTACTATACCTGTATGGTCAATCCCTGTTACCGTAATTATCGCCCTTTTCAACTATTCCTCTCCTAAACCAAAACCATCGTGTAGAACATTTACAGCCTTCTCTACATCGTCCTCGTTTATTATACATCCAATCTTTATCTCTGAGGTAGATATCATATCTATATTTATACCTGCTTCCCCTAAAAGGCCAAACATCTTTGCCGCTATCCCAGGGGTGCTCTGTATCCCAACGCCAACTATAGATACCTTACCAACCTTCTTGTTGCAAGATACCTCTCTTATATCCAGCTCTCTCTTTACATTTTCTAGTAATTCTAGTGCCTTATCTACATCATCTATAGGGATTGTAAATGAGATATCTGTATAACCAGACTCACTAGCATTTTGAATAATATCATCAACGTTTATACCTGCATCTCCCAAAGGCTTAAATATCCTATGAGCTATCCCTGGTTTATCTAGGACATGCTTCAATGTTATCTTTGCTATATCCTTCTTATGAGCAATACCTCTAACCCTACTTACTGGTTCCATCTCGCTTACCTCCTGTATAATAGTCCCCGGCTCATCCTCGAAGGAAGATTTTACCTCTATCTTCATATTATAGATCCATCCCAATTCTACCGCTCTATTATGCATAACCCTAGCACCTTGACTGGCAAGCTCTAACATCTCCTCGTAGGAGATTACATCAAGTTTCTTTGCATTCTTTACTATCCTAGGGTCAGCAGTATACACACCCTTTACATCGGTAAATATCTCCGTCTTTTCTACACCTAGAGCTATTCCAAGGGCAACAGCTGTCGTATCTGAACCTCCCCTTCCTAAGGTCGTTATATCATTCTGGTCACATATCCCTTGGAATCCAGCTACAACTACAACCTTCCCTTTTTTTAATTCTTCCTTTATCCTACTTGGGTCAACGGACCTTATCCTAGCTCTACCCGCATTCTCATCTGTATAGATCCCTGCCTGCCACCCAGTGAGAGAGACTGCAGGAACACCTACATCCTCTAGAGCCATAGCCATAAGGGCTCCTGAGATCTGCTCTCCGGTAGACATAAGGGCATCCAATTCTCTAGGAGAGGGCCGGTTAGATATCTTCTTCGCAAGATCTATAAGCTCATCTGTTGTATCACCCATAGCGGATACAACCACTACAAGGTCATTCCCCTCTTCTTTTAATCTAGCTAGTTTCTTAGCTATATTCTTTATTCTCTCTATTGTTCCTACAGAGCTTCCACCATACTTATGAACTAGAAGCATATACCTCCTCCTAAATTAGACCTAGCTTAATAAGGGATTCTGCTATCTGAACAGCATTCAATGCTGCACCTTTTCTGATATTATCAGACACTATCCACATAACTATACCGTTTTCTATCGATTCATCCTTCCTTATCCTACCTACAAATACCTCATCCTTACCTTCTGCCATTATAGGCATAGGATAAACCGCCTCTTCTGGCTTATCTACAACAACTACACCAGGAGCCTTACTTAAAATCTCCCTTACCTCTTCTGGGGTTATTGGTAGCTCTGTCTCTATATTTACACTCTCAGAGTGAGCCCTAAATACAGGAACCCTAACCGTTGTAGCGCAGATCTTTATAGACTGGTCATCAAGGATCTTCCTAGTCTCATTAACCATTTTCATCTCTTCCTTAGAGAAGCCATTGGGATAGAAGATATCTATGTGTGGCAGTAGGTTAAACGCTATCTGATGAGGATAGACCTTAGGGGTTATAGGCTTACCCTCAAGGATATTTTTCGTCTCTTCCCAAAGCTCCTCTACCGCCTCTCTACCAGTCCCAGAGACAGACTGATATGTAGATACAACAATCCTCTTTATCTTAAACCTCCTATGTAGTGGGGCTAATGCTACTACCATCTGAATGGTAGAGCAGTTTGGATTGGCTATGATACCTTTATGTTCTCTCAGTTTTTCCTCATTTACCTCTGGGACAACAAGAGGAACATCTGGTTCCATCCTAAATGCATTACTGTTGTCTATCACTACAGCCCCAGCTTTTACCGCAAATGGAGCAAGCTCTTTACTCCCCTTTTCTCCAGCAGAGAAAAGGGCAATCTGAATCCCTTCAAAACTATTTGGTGTAGCCTCCTCCACTACTATATCCTGTCCCTTAAACTGGACTATAGTCCCCTGAGACCTACTAGTAGCAAGAAGCTTTAGAGATTTAACAGGAAAATTCCTAGACTCAAGTATGGAAACCATCTCTCTACCTACAAGTCCGGTAGCTCCTACTACCGCTACGTTATACATTCTTTCACCTCCAATAAAGCACCTTCATTATCTATCTCTAGGTCAAAGACTTTAGATACAATATTATTTCTAAAGAGAACCGCTTTTATATCTTCCTTCAATTGTTTCACCTTATCCCTTTCACTAAGGATAACCATAGAAGGTCCAGATCCACTTATCATAACACCTAAGGCACCACTAGATATGAGTTCCTCTTTTATCTTTTTATAGTTTGGTATATAGTTTGCCCTGTAGGGTTCATGGAGTTCATCATCCAGTATAATCGGAAGATGCTTAAAGTCTTTAGTCAGTAAAGAAGTTACAAACATACCCATCTTAGCCAATCCTCTAATTGTTGTATCAAGTGAGACACAGTCTGGTATCAATTTCCTAGATAACTCTGTCTCTACATTAAATTGTGGCACCGCTACTATAATAGCTATCTCCTCGGGAAAAGGTATCTTCTTAACAATAATCTCCCCATTAGACACAAGGGAGATTGTACAGCCCCCTAACATTGCAGGGGTCACGTTATCTGGATGTCGCTCTAATTCTACAGCATATTTTAATAAAACTTCCTTAGGAAGATTCTTACCAGTAAGGGCGTTGGCTACCATCAACCCTGCTACTATGGCAGATGCACTACTTCCCAACCCCCTACATATTGGGATATTGCTAGAAATCTTTATAACTAGATGAGGAGGAGTCATATTATGCAATCTGTAAAAATACTCTATAGTCTTTATAAAACTATTATTCTCTCTCTTAACAAGCTCTTCTTTACCTTCTCCTACTACCTCTATATTATCCAGGTGTGAAATCTTTACCTCAAATGTATTGTATAACTTTAGGGCTAGACCTAATGTATCGAATCCGACACCAAGATTTGCAGTAGTAGCAGGGACCCTAGAGACCAACATCATAGATAACTTGCCAACTCCTCTAAACTGGGAGATATCACTATTGGTGGAGATGCAGACTTTACCGCAGTATCTGGGTCTTTCAATCCATGTCCAGTAAGGACACAAGTAACTGTGCTTCCCTTCTCAATCTTTCCCTCTCTTACATACTTAATCAATCCTGCTATAGAAGCAGCGGATGCAGGCTCAACAAAAATTCCTTCCATACTTGCAACAAACTTATAGGCATATAGGATCTCATCATCTGAAACCATATCTATAACTCCACCAGATTCTCTGGCTGATAATACCGCAGAATTCCAGCTAGCAGGATTTCCTATCCTTATAGCAGTGGCTATAGTCTTTGGATTCTCTATAGGATACCCTCTTACTATAGGGGCGGAACCTTCAGCCTGAAAACCCATCATCTTTGGCAATCTCTGTATCTTGCCATTCTCTCTATACTCCTTAAATCCTTTCCAATAGGCGGTGATATTTCCAGCATTTCCCACCGGTATAAAGAGGTAATCTGGAGCGTCTTTTAATACGTCGCAGATCTCAAATGAAGCGGTCTTCTGCCCTTCTATCCTATAGGGATTTATAGAGTTAACAATGGTAACTGGAAACTTTTTCCCCGCCTCTCTCACCAAGTTTAATGCAGAATCAAAATTACCCTTGACTGCTATCACCTTAGCGCCGTATGTCAAAGCTTGAGCAAGTTTACCAAGAGCTATAGCTCCCTCAGGGATAAGGACTATCGACTTTAGACCAGCTACCGCAGAATAGGCAGATGCAGATGCGCTTGTATTTCCAGTGGAGGCACATATAACCGCCCTAGCGCCTTCTTCAACAGCCTTGGCAATAGCTACGACCATTCCCCTATCTTTGAAAGAACCTGTAGGATTCATCCCTTCATATTTTAGATATACCTTGACCCCTAGCTCATTGGATATATGATTCGCATAGATAAGTGGTGTGTTTCCTTCGTATAGTGTAATCTGCGGGGTTTTCTCAGTTATAGGGAGAAAATCTCTATACTCTTTTAATATTCCAAGCCATCTCACTCTTCAACAACTCCCTCTATTCTTAATGTAGACTCGACCTTATTTACTACATCCAGTCTCTCCATCTGAGCCATAGCCTGTCTAAAAGGACCTTCCTGAGCGGTATGG
This sequence comes from bacterium, assembly GCA_014360335.1. Lineage (GTDB taxonomy): Bacteria > DUMJ01 > DUMJ01 > DUMJ01 > DUMJ01 > DUMJ01. The sequence continues at coordinate 17,782 of JACIXS010000088.1, forward strand.
GTAATAATAACTAACTCTGCCTGACCACGGGTATCTGGAACTTCCTTTTGGACAACACTGGCTATACTTATCCCCAAATCACCAAAGACCTTGGCTATACCAGCCAATACACCTGCCCTATCTGGGACGTTTAGTCTTATATAGTATCTTGTCTCAAGCTTCTCTATAGGTCTTATAGGTAACTTTACTAGGTTTGGAACTTCAAACTGTCCGCTAGAGCCATCCATTAGAGACCTTACAAGGTCACAAAGGTCAGATACCACTGCACTTGCGGTCGGTAGGCTACCAGCTCCCCTACCATAAAGCATCATAGGTCCAACAGCATCGCCCACTAGATAGATACCGTTATAAACACCCCTTACCGCAGCTAACATAGATGTCCTTGGAATCATAGTGGGATGAACTCTAAGCTCTAGACCATCAGGGTGTTTTCTAGCTATAGCAAGTGACTTTATCTCATAGCCAAGTTCATGGGCGTACTGTATATCTCTAATACTTATGATATCTATCCCTTCTGTGTATATATCCTCCGGCTTAACAAACGCATTAAATGCTATAGAGGAGAGTATAGTTATCTTATACGCAGAGTCAATCCCTTTTACATCATTAGCAGGGTTTGGCTCTGCGTATCCTAACCTCTGAGCCATAGCTAGAGCGGTCTCAAAGTCCTCCCCAACCTCGGACATCCTAGTTAGGATATAGTTACTTGTCCCATTTAGGATAGCTCTAATCTCCTGGATACTATTAGCAACTAGGTCCTCTCTCAAGACCCTTATGATAGGTATACCAGCCCCGACGCTTGCCTCAAAGTATATCTTTACACCCTTGGACCTTGCCATCTGGAAGAGTTCAAGACCATAGGATGCAATGACATCCTTATTGGCTGTTACAACATGTTTACCTGCATTTATAGCCTTACTAATAATCTTAAATCCTTCCTCTTTACCACCGGCAACCTCAATGATTACATCAATATCTGGAGAGTTGATGATACTATCAACATCCTGAGTAAGCAACTCCTGTGGAACCTTAACCTGTCTCTCCTTCTTGATATCCCTTACACCTATTTTCTTTATCTCTAAGATATTCCAGGGAAAGGTCTTAAATTCCTCCTTCTTCTTCTCTAATACCCTCCAAACGCCACTACCTACATTACCAAGACCAATCATCCCTATGTTTATACTTTTCATCTTTGCAACCTCACTAAATCTGAATATTTTTCTCTCTCCACCCAGACCTCATCCTTCCCGTCTCTTACCCCTATAACTATAGGTCTGGGGCACATATTGTAGTTGCTAGACATAGAATAGTTATAGGCACCTGTAGCAGAGATGACAAGGACATCACCATTTTCTACGGTGGGAAGAACTGCCTTATCTATCAATATATCTCCCGATTCACAGAATCTTCCAGCTATTGTAACTGTCTCTACCGGAATCTTATTCATCTTATTAGCCAAAAATGCGGTGTATTCTGCCTGATATAACATAGGTCTAGGGTTATCTGCCATTCCACCATCAACACTCACATATTTTCGAATTTCAGGTATCTCTTTTATCGTCCCAACGGTATAGACGGTGACCCCAGCATTACCAACTATATACCTTCCGGGTTCAAGTATGAGAGTAGGAAGCTCTATCCCTTCTCTATTACAGACCTCACCTATAGGGTCAGCAACAGATACCGCCATCTCCTTAGGGGTAGGTGGATCGTCACTGGGCTTATAAGCTATGCCTAATCCACCCCCCATATCCAGCTCTTCTACTGGAAGATTCCACTTCTTGGTAAAGGTAACTACCTGTTCAGCCATTATCTCAGCTGATATCCTAAAGAACTTTGTATCAAATATCTGTGAGCCTATATGACAGTGTAGCCCTTTAAAGTTTAGAAAGGTATCCGTTTTAACAAGTTCAACTGCAGTTTCTAGGTCTTTACTGTTAAGCTGGAATCCAAACTTAGAATCTATCTTACCCGTACTTATGTAGCTATGTGTATGGGGATCAACCCCGGGGGTAAGTCTAAATAGGATATTTATAGGTCTTCTCTTAACTAGAGAAACTAATAGCTTTAGCTCATCAAGATTATCAACTACGATATTCCTCACTCCAACTTCCAATGCAAATTTTAGTTCCTCTATAGTCTTATTATTCCCATGAAAGTATACATTCTCCATAGGAAAGTTAGATTCCTTGGCTATATATATCTCTCCACCTGAAACAACATCTAGACCCAAGCCCTCTTCAGCCAAGATTCTTGTCATCTTCTTTATCAAGAAAGCCTTTCCTGCGTATAATACCTTAGATTTGGGATAGGTCTCTTTCAGGCTAGAGACAAACTCCCTCATCCTATTTCTAAGTGTTGTCTCATCATAGAGATATATAGGGGTCCCATATCTTTTTGCCAAATCTACTACATCTACCCCACCTATCTCCAGGTGACCTAGACTATTTATCTGGGCTGTATCTGGAAGTAATCTATTCTTTGGGATCTCCATATCAGTATACCGGATATCCAGAATTTTGAGTAAGCTCTTTATAAGCCATCATAATCTCCTTAGTAATCTTACCAGGACGGCCATCACCTATAATTCTTCCATCCACTTTTACTAGCGGGATAACCTCTGCTGCTGTCCCTGTGAGGAATGACTCAACCGCATTGTATAGGTCATGTCTAGTAAATGGCTCCTCTCTTACTGGGATCCCCTTTGCCGTTGCTATCTCTATAACCGTATCCCTAGTTATACCTCTTAGGGCTCCTAGATATGTTGGGGGTGTTATCAGTTCTCCCTGTTTTGTGTATATAAAGATGTTATCTACAGCAGCCTCTACCACATAGCCTTGAGGATTCAAAAAAATTGCCTCATCCGCACCTGCTAGATACGCCTCATACTTTGCCATTGCACTGTTAAGATAGTTTAAAGACTTTATCTGCGGATTACATGCGTTAGGATTGTTCCTTATAGTGGAGGCGCAGACTGCGGAGATGCCTTCCTCATACATCTTAGAAGAGTACAGTGTAATCTTATCTACTATAATGATTACAGTAGGACTCATTGCATCCCAAGGATTTATACCAAGTCCTTTAACTCCCCTAGTAACGATGGGGCGTATATAAGCATCCCTCAGGTTATTTCTCCTTATTGTCTCTGCCAAAGTCTCTTTGAATTCCTCTTTAGACATAGGAATCTTGATCAGGATACTATGGGCAGACTCATAGAGTCTATCTATATGTTCATCAAGCTTAAAGACCCTACCATTATAAGCCCTTATCCCTTCAAAAACCCCATCTCCATAGAGAAGTCCCCTATCATACACAGATATTTTAGCTGACTCGGTAGGAACAAATTCTCCATTTATATATACTATACCCATTACTATAAGCCTCCTAATATTTAGATTTCCACTAATTATACATAATAGGTAGTTTTCAGGCAAGGGAATTTAGTTAATATAATATTATATCAGAATCTAATCTTACTTTTTCCTTCCATCTAGATGAAAACCAATCTGGAGACTCCGTATGAACAGGGATAATAACGCTAGGGTTGATTGCATCTATAAGATCCTCTAATCCTCTAGGAGATATATGCCCTGATGCATGATATATCCTGTCAAAGACAACTATCCCATTTTCTTCTCTTACCCCTTTAGGTTCTATGTTGAAATATTTTAGCCACTTTAACAATCTAGATTCTGTTCCTCTGTATAAGCCTCACTATTAGAATGAATATAGATTGCACCATTAAGTGTATCATAGGAAAAATCCAAAAGGTTTGGTAGTTCATAATAACCAATGTTCAGTATATAAGAGCCCGGAGACTTCTCTATCTCCGAAGGCTCTATAAGGATATCCTCAATGGGAGGATTGTTGAATATCTCCCCCTTTAGAAATTTTATCTCCCAACCTCTCCAATCCCCCTTTCCCTGATGATAAACCCTGATATGCCCTATATATTTTTTAAAATCCCAGTCAGAATTTATCATTGCTAAGGTATTCAAAAGCAGATAGTCCTTTGTAAGGACGACAAGCTGTCTATCCGTCTCTTCTGCTACTTTAAGAAATGTATGGAATCTCTCTAGATGTCTAAATGGAAAATCCGCAATCACAAGTTTACCTTTACTTTTCTTTATCTCTTCATACACATTACTATAGAGAGTAGTCTCAGTTATTACACTGTGAGATTCCTTTGTTCTAGTTCCTTCTATTATAAGGACATCTACCTTATTCTTTACATAATCAATCATCCTCTTGGTAGAATTGGCTAGCTCCAGCCTATTCTTTCCAATGTCTAATAGAAGGCTTTCTTCCTCAGGAAGAGGGCTATCCCTAAGGTCTCCAGTATAGAGAAATCTTATCCCACCAAGTCTAAAGTATATACCTGCAGAACCAACAACGGAATGGTAAACAGGTAGAATTTTTGCATCTACAAATTTTGCAGAAAAGGAGTCTTCTATGTTTAACTCTTCAAAATACTCATCTATCCTTTCTACCAATAGAGGAAGGGAGGAAATGCCATTATTCCCAGAGTATATAAGAGTTCTCTTAATTGGTTCCTTATTACTTCGCTGTTTTATTAGGACGTCTTCTCTTATGGGATAACTGCCGGGTATTCTCTTCTCTACTATCAATCTACTCTTTTCTTCAGAGTGAATCTCATTAAGGGCTATAATCAACGCCAGGGTTTCTGCGGTAGAAAGTATCGGTATATTTTCTTTTAAAAGACCTATAAATCCTATATGGTCCATATGTGCGTGAGACAAAAAGGCGAAGATTATCTCATTTGATAATCTCGGTAACTCTAAATTAGCAGTAAGATCAGTTCTGTATATATCAATCTTGGGAAGAAGCCCCAATTTTAATAGATCTTTAATAATTAATCCTGTTCTAGGATTGATAAACTCCTCAAAGTATTCTCCCCAAGAGGCAAAGTTCATACCAAAATCCAATAAGATGCTTCCCTCTTCGCTCTCTACTAGAATCTTATTCCCCCCTATAACCCTATAGCCATCAAGGATTCTTATCCTTATCATAGGTAATTCCTCTCAGAGAGACTTTCTATAAATTTTCTATATCTATCATCATACATAGAGACAAGTTCTTTATCAGGTTCAACCTCCATATCTATCTTGACCATACAAGAAACCGCAGAATCCAAGGAATCATATAAAGTCTTACTGGCACCTAAAATTGCTACTCCCATACCTGAGGTTGCACTCTTAGGTCTCTTTAAGACCTTATTCATAATACTAGCCCTAATTCTTAACCAGATATAACTCTTAGAACCCCCTCCAACTGTATATACAGTATCACTAGACTCAACCCCAATCTCAGAAAGCATCTCATAGCATAGTCTCTCCACATAGGCTACCCCTTCTAGATAACCTAGATATAACTCCTCTTTAGATGATGGATTCCCTACGACAAAGCCAGTAGCCTTAGGATTTACAAAGGGAAATCTTTCTCCCTCTCTAACTAAAGGATAAACAATAAGGGAGCTTGGGACTAGATTCTCTATCCTTTTATCAAGCTCTCTGTAATTTTCTCCAGGAAAGACCTTCTCCAAAGCTTCTCCACCTACATTACTAGAGCCTCCCGGAAACCACCTATTCTTTTCTGGGTGGAGATGGCTGTAGAATCTTCCTAGAGGGTCCTTTATAAGTGAGGATGATACCCCTTTAATCACCAGGGTGGTCCCTAGAGTGGTAGAAGATTCTCCTATTCTTACCGCCCCCGATGCTATCTGTCCGCTTGTCCCATCAGTAAGTCCTGTAAATACAGGTATATCGTAGTTTATACCAAACTCCTCCAAAAGCTCACGCTTAACATTACCAATAAATTCTCCAGGAGTTGTAACCTTTGGAAGTTTATCTATCTCGATTCCTAACTCTTCTATCCTAGGAGACCATCTATAATCTACTAAGTCAAAACCAAACTTTAACGCATTTGTATGGTCGGTTATCCCCAAGACTCCAGTAAGCTTAAGATTTATAAAGTCTGTTGGGGATAAAAAGTACCTAGTTTTCTTATATACCTCAGGAAGATTATTTTTTAGCCACAAGATTTTGGATAATGCATAAGAGGCGTTAAATCTATAGCCAAGTTTCTCTGTTAACTCTTTAAGATACTCATTTAAGATTTTAGATTCCTCAGCACCCCTAAGGTCACTATACATCAAAGCAGGCATTAGTGGCTCTCCCCTATCATCTACACAGACCACTGTCCCAGACGTAGAAGTAACAGCAATGGATAAGATTCTATCATCTTTTTTTAATCCAGATATAGCAGAGCCTAAGACCTCTCTAGATATCCTCCACCAGTAAGAAGGGTCTGTAGAATCTTCTTTGAATATATCTTCAGAGGCGGATAAAATATTTCCATCTTTATCTACTATAACTATCCTAACACCTTGAGTTCCTAAGTCTAATCCGAGAAATAATTCACTCATTTTAGTTTTTCTTTCACCTCTCTTATCCTTTCTTTCATACTAGAGACCCACTCTTTTTTAGGAGCGACCTTTCTATACCTTGATATTACAAATATCTCGGTAATCTTCCAATACGGGATACCAACCTCAGGCATTAGGGATTCCACCCTTCTAGCATACTCATAAGGGGTCTCCCACTTTTCCTTTTCAAGGTTCTTCTTAGCCATAATCTTTAGAGATAATCTATAGTAATACACTATCCAACCAAGAATTGTAGAGGGTCTCTCTATAGAGATAAATTTTGGAAGACGGATGTTAGACGTATCAATATTTTTCAGAAAGCCAAACTCTTTAGACAATTCTACTATAGAATAAAATAACCTGGCAAAACCCTCTTTTAATATAGATAAGACTTTAGAGAAAAAACCAGCCTTTACAAGCAAAATTAAGAGGAAACTTACACCTATACCTAGGAGTGCCCAAAGGATATAGCTTGGTATATAGAGTCTCTCTGGAGCGGTAGGGATAGAGATCCTAGGTCTTATATACAAGATTCTAAATCTCCAAAATAGAGGGTTCATAAGAGGAGTCCCATAGTCTACAGGCTTAGGCTGAAAAAGTCTAGCCAAGAAGTCTCCAAGCTTGGATAGTGAAAATGGAGAGTATCCCCATGGTAATATCAGACTAAAAAGAAGCGCAGAAGATAAGATTAACGCAGGTAAGAATAGAGCCCTACTAGAGTTTTTATTAGACACAATATGACCATCCAACTCTTTCTCGGTAATCCTTGCCCTTAGGATTCCATACCAGATAAATATAAGATACACAAGAAAATATAGAACCACTATATACCAGAGATATTCCGGGATTTCTCTCTTCCACTCCCATATAATAGCCAACATGATTATCACTAGAAAGAGAATGGATATCCAGTGAACAGCCATCCTCCTAAGATAAGGGACCCTATCTATCCTATGGGTAGGGCTTGTTACCCATTCGTAGTATCTCTTGGAGTCTAGTGGTGGAGGATATTCCTCCTTTTGAGGAAAAAGAAGAGCCCAACCTTCTGCGGTAGAGCTAGATAGGGAAAAGAAGAGCAAAGAGATAAATAGGTTAACTGGGAAATAGAAACCACTTAAGTGAAAAAAGTCTAAAACTAAGCCCAAGTCCTTTTTCACTCCAAGGATAAAGATAAATCTAGATAGAGGTAGGTATGGTATAAGTCCTACCAGACTAGAACCAGATAACTGGAAGAAATATCCAAATATAACCGCTAGAAGGAGGTTAAGTATGGCATAGGAAGATATATACAGAGAAGGGAAAAGGATATCGATAATGCCATCTATAAGTTCAAAACCTAAAATAGAAAGGACAATAGCAAAGAACAGTCCACCACATTCCTTTAAACTATAGTGCCTTGATCTTATCCTCATTAGGGACCTCATATACAAAGATCCCCTCCTCACGCCTGTCTCCTCTATAATCTATCAAGGTAAAGAGAGAGACATTTGTCCCTCTCCTATTTATACTTATCAATGTCTTCATAAGCTGGTCGTTTTCCCTAGGGGAAATTACAATCAAGTTTATCCACCTAGGGAAGGACAAACTTTCAGAATAGATTACTGGAGGGAATTCATCAGTCCTTCTAGGAACTACCCTAGCAAGTAGTTCCAATATCCTTATTAGATGCTCCTCTCCTCTCTTTGGTGGAATCTTCTGAACCGCGATCTCTGTATCCTCTATTAACATATCCCCGCCATTTGTTACTATGCCAACCTCTTGCTTCTTTCTAATAAGGAATGTTGCCAAAGAGGCGGTTAGAGTTATTGCCAACTCTACCTTATAATCCCTATCAAAAGATAGGTAATCCTGATATCTAAGGTTTAAGAATATAACACTCTGAGCCCCAATGGTAGGTTCATATGTCTTTACCTGTAGTGTTCCAGTTCTAGCTGATAACTTCCAGTGGATCCTCTTTATAGGGTCATTATAGCTATACTCTCTAGTACCCCTAAAGAGGGATGGGTCCTCAAAGGCAACATCATCAGAACGTAGTTCACCTATAGGCTGATAAGAATGAATCCTTCCAGAAAGTATAGGCACTATCTTGGGATATACAGTCAATCTCTCATAAAGGTTAAATGTATTTTTAAACTCTTCCCCGGATATGATATCTGAAGTCTGTAGAATTACCGGTCCCAACTTGTATATACCTCTTTTAAGCCCCTTTATTTCATAACTCAAAGAGACCTTCCCTTTGGAAGGAATCCTAATAAGTTCACCAATCTTATAGGGAAAGATAAGTCTCTCTGGAAGATAGGATATAGCCTCTAGCCAGTATATAGGAAGAAACGTGTCATTTACTACAGTTATATTAAGTCTAGATACTTCTCTATGAAATATATTCTTTGGTTCTAGAGAAACATCTAACCTTAAACGATTAAAGATAAATTTTAGGAGATACTTACTCAGTAATGGAAGGATGATAGAGAGATAGAAAAGGACATAGAGGAAATGGATTCTAAAAAATAAGGATAAAATACCAAAGAATAGAACTAGAGAAAACCATCTTATCATTTAACCCTTCCCACCGGAACTTCAACAGAGGCTAATATACTAGAGATAACACTCCTTGGTGTATAGCCTCTAAGGTGGCTCTCCGACTTTAGGATAATACGGTGACTCAGGACTAACGGAGCTAACTCTTTTACATCATCGGGAAGAACATAGTCTCTACCCCTAATATAAGCTAGAGCCTGAGCTGTCCTATAAAGGGCAAGACTCCCCCTAGGACTTGCACCTACCGCTATGTCACTATGCTTCCTAGTTGCACTAACAATATCCAGTATATACTGTATTATAGTCTCATCAACGTATACTTCCTTTATCTTTTCCTGCAGAGATATTACATCTTCAAGGGTAGCTACAGGTCCTAGCTCTTCTATAGGATGTCTCAACCTCTGCATCCTTATAATCTCCATCTCATCCTCGTAGGAGGGGTAACCAATAGAAAGTTTCATCAAGAAACGATCAAGCTGAGCCTCAGGGAGGGGAAAGACCCCCTCATATTCAATAGGATTCTGGGTAGCCATAACAATAAAGGGCTTCGGAAGTTTTATCGGTACCCCTTCAACTGTAACCTGCCTCTCCTCCATACATTCTAGTAGGCTTGACTGTGTCCTAGGTGTAGCTCTATTTATCTCATCAGCCAAAACGAGATTTGCAAATACTGGTCCTGGTTTAAACTCAAACTCCTGAGTCTTCTGATTAAAGACAGATACACCAGTGATATCAGAAGGAAGAAGATCCGGCGTACATTGAATTCTTTTAAAGCTCATCCCTAGAGAGATAGCCATAGCCCTTGATAGTATAGTCTTACCAACACCAGGAATATCCTCAAGAAGGATATGGCCATTAGACAGTATAGCGGTGAGGAAGTATTCTATAACCTGTCTCTTACCAACTATTACCTTCTCTATATTCTCTATAATCTGCTGAATCATATCAATCCTACCTTTTCAAAATTTACTATCTCTAGTATATCTCCCTTTACCACCATTGCATAGATACTGTTCTTCGTCAGATACTCTATAGTATTCTCTCTCATACTCAGTCCCGCATATATCGGCACTATCCTGTATCTCTTTAACTCTGGTAAAATCTCAGGAAGCTCTTTTAGCTTCTCAATAAAATTATCTATATACCCTTACTAATGTTCCCATCTTGTTAGCTAGCTCTCCCCAATGTTTGTTCATCTCATATTTAAATGAACGCATCTCTCTAGAGAGACGGGCCACCTCTTCTTGAGTAATCTTAGACTGCTAGCCAACTCTATCATCGCCTCTTCAAGTCTATCTACCTTCTGAGCTACTGTTTCCATGTGAGAAATCCTCCCAATGTGTTTACGATTAGATTATAGCACGAAAAAGTTCAAATAACATTAATAGTCTTAAGCCAAAAGAACCTCTATCCCTTCAGATTTAAATAGTTCAACGTATTCAGGAGATACCTCTCTATTGATTATCAATACATCAAGACTAGATAAGGGGCAAAATGAAACAAGGTATTCTTGTCCTATCTTTGTATGGTCTAGAACTCCTATCCTTTTTTTAGCATTTTTAACCATCATCATCTTTGTATTAGCTTCGGTAGGATTAGGAGCGGTTAAACCTCTCTCTAGACTTAACCCATTAGTCCCTAGAAAGACCTTATCCACATACAAGCTTTTCAATATATTCTCAGTAAAGCTTCCAACTAATGCCCCAGTAAGGCTCCTACACTCCCCTCCCAGGACAATGAGATGTATATTTGAGCAGTTCATAAGTTCATAGGCTATAGGGATAGAGTTAGTTATAACAGTAAGCTCAGTAAAATTCTTTTTCTTTATATTCTTGGCTATCTGAAATGTTGTAGTTCCAGAATCTAACATAATCGTTTCCCTATCCTTTATAAGGTCTACAGCCAATCTTCCAATTCTCGATTTTAACTGAAGATTCTTACATTCCCTTTCAAAGAGGGAGGGTTCAAACTGGACATTAACTATAGCGATAGCTCCACCATGGGTCCTCTTCAATAATCCCATCTCATCTAGCTTATTTAAATCTTTCCTTATAGTTACCTCGCATACATTCAAGAGAGAACTCAACTCTTGGACAGTGACACTCTTTTTCTCATTAACAATCTCTAGTATCTTAGATATTCTCTCTTCGGTAAATATACTATCACCTGCCCTCTTTATAAAATCTAGGGGATAGGTTTTCT
>JACIXS010000009.1 GCA_014360335.1 bacterium
TTTTATAAGGTATGCGATATCTTTAGCTGTAGATATTTATAGTATGGCCTTAATGGTAAGTAAGACAGGGAGGTTGGTGCTTATATTGGAGGGGATCAAAAAGTGATTACAGATCAGGTTATGAGAACCTTCTAAAATTAGTAATATGTAGGAAATCTATCCTTGCGTCTAAATAGGTCTTGTAGATTTCAGAGAGGATATATATGTATATGTTGCCACTAAATGTGTTTCTATTCATAGTTCCACAGACTTTATATGACTCTTTTATATCCGAATAAGTTCTTAGTTATTTTAAAACCGAATTTCTTATAGATTTCTAACTCGTATCTATTTTCTGCTAATACCGTAGTAGATACTTTATTACTTCCTATTTTGAGAGCGTAATTTAGTACCATAGCCAATAAAACTCTTTCTATTCCTTGATTCTTATAAGGTTCCAATACTATTAATTCTCCTATACGATTCTGCTGTGGGATAAAATTACAAAATCCTACAGGTTTATCTCCAATGGAAGCAATAAAAATCCCATCTGGATCAAAACCTGGGAATTTTTCAATATTTTCTAATGGAGTAAAATTTGAAGTGCGCTCATAATAAATATTGTATAACTCAGAAATGATAGAGGCATCTTTACCCTTCTTATAAGAACGAAATTCGACTCCCTTTGGTATTCTTACTTTAAAAAACTTAGATAGAATGCATTCCAAATGCCAAACTTGGTATTCTAAGATAAAATCCCATTTTTCAGTAATCCATTGTATTGCCTCTTTATTATCATTAGGGATTAATATGCGGATTTCTTTAGCACCTAGATCTTTAGCTTTATTAATAATAAACTTCATTAGTGTAGTTCCAACCCCTAAGAATCTATACATAGGATGAACTATTGGTCCTATAAGTCCTACCTTTTCTGTATGAGGATAAAATTCTTGAAGCATAAGGCCTACGTATCCTAAAATCTCATTATTGTATTTATACACATAGAAATTTTCTATTCTATAGTTGAAGGAAAGATCAGTAAATAAGCTTTTTATATTTTCAAAAGAACTAAATCCTGTATTTAATATATCGTTACACTGGAGACTTAACTTGGCAATATATGGAAAATCCTCTTCTTTAAGAGGTAGAATAAATTCCTCCTTTAACGGGATGTATAGAGGGATCTGCTTTACTCTGTCATCAATGAGAGTAATATATAGGTTAATATCTTCAGCCTTCTCGAGTTTTCTATCCCCTATAGTCCAAAATAGTAAGGTAGTAAGAATATTTTTCTTTGAAAGAGAGATGGTAAGATTTCTTTTTTCAAGAATACAGCGTAAATAACTGTAAAAAACAGTAAGAGGAATATTGAGAGCTTTTCCTATAATGTCTATTCTTCTAAAGAAAGAAGCGATCTCCTCGAGAGACAATCTTTCCTTCTTAAGCATCTCTAATACTTTCAACCGTTCAATAACTTCTGGAGGATATATTCCTTGCCTACCTCCACTAGGTATATTCCTAACTTCCACTGGAGTTAAAAGTCCAAGAGCAGTATAATGTCTAATAGT
>JACIXS010000089.1 GCA_014360335.1 bacterium
TTATGCCAATGGTACCAAGACTCTATCCTAGGCTGAAACAGAGGATAAGGTATATCTAACTTTTGAAATATTCTTAGGTTTATCTCTCTTTTAGTCATTATCTTCCTCCTCATTAAGACTAATCTAATTATAAATCCCTAAAGTATCTTTGAAAAGGTGTTGGTGGTAAAATTAATAATAGGGGTATTAACATCATATGAAGATACTAGTTGTAAGCGATTATAAAGAGCCAATACTATATGACTATTTTGATAGTGAAAGATGGAAAGATATTGACTTTACTATCTCTTGCGGAGACTTACCACCTGAGTTTCTCTCATTTTTAGTTACTGTCCTAAAAGGTCCACTATTTTACGTCAGGGGAAATCACGATACTATATATAAAGACAGACCTCCTGAAGGTTGCACCAGTATAGAAGGTAGAGTTACAGTCTATAAAGGGATAAGGCTCTTAGGCTTTGAAGGGTCTATATTCTACGGAGGTAGAGACCTACAGTATACTGAACAGCAGATGCGGTTGAAGATAATAAAAACTGTTCCACAGATATGGAAGAATAAAGGTATTGATATACTTGTAACCCATGCTCCACCACTTATGTGCACAAGGAAAATACAGAATGGATGCAAATCTCCAGCAGGAATAGGAAAGAGATGTCCAGAAAGTGAGGATACTTTTTGTGAAGAATCAAAGGACCCCGCTCATAGGGGATTTAAAGTTCTAAGAGAATTCGACCTAAGATACAAACCTAGATTTCACCTACATGGGCATACACATCTAGGATATCTAAATAAAAGAAATGCTAGAGTAAAGCTTCTAGGAGACACTAAAGTAATAGACTGTTACGGATATTACGTATTAGAAATCTAGCATGCTATATCTTTTTTAGCAAAAATCAGATAGGCCAGGATTACAAATCCTAAGGAATACAAAAGTAGTATAACTGACGCCCTATTAAGTTCAGCCCAAGGTATAGGGTCACTCCAAGCTTTACTCCATATATCCAGATAAGAAGTAAAAAGGAATGGCCTTATCCTTTGTATATTAGAAAGGACATTAAGGAGTATTACAGTAGATAGGGATTTAAGGAGAGTCTCTCCTGTAGAGTTAGAAGTTACAGACCAAAGGACAGAAAGACTAGCTATAGTAATTAGACATATACAGCTATAAAAATAAGCTGGCAAAAAGTTATCTTCCCAGGTAAACGGGATAGGAATTGGTAATAAAGGAGAGATGAAAGTCTTAGCTTCCGTTCCGAAGAATAGAGCTCCTAAGGAAAAACTTACTATCCCAGTAAATAATAAAAGTAAGAAGGTAATTACCAGATTAACTGTAACCTTTGCTATAAAAATTCTCTTCCTACCACCTATCCTAACAAGATAAGTCTTTATAGTTCCCTCAGTAAATTCTCTAGTAAATATATTAGAGGTATTCAAGGCTACAAATAGAGGCAATAGGAATGGCATACCTATAGTAAGAGTAAAGCCCATAACAAAATAGGCATTTATTAAAGGTCGGAGGTCTATAGTGGATCCGGTTTGAAGCTGGAACTCTAAGTTGGCTCCGGATTTAGCTACTATAATTAAAACAACTACTAGAAGGATAGAACCAAGAAAGGTATAATAAACCTGTTTTTGCCTAAAGAGTTTGTAAAGTTCTATCGACAACATGGTTATTCTCTCCAGTTATACTTATAAAGAAGTCTTCCAAAGTAGACCTTACAGGAATAAGGGCAAAAACATCCACTCCTGCATTTACCAATTCTCTATTAAGTTTAGAAATGTTTTCCTTATCTACATAAACCAGAAACTTATCGCCATCTTCAGTAAAACCCTTCACTATAGAATTATCTTTAAGAACATTTAAAACCAGCTCCTTCGGGCTTGCCATAAGAGTAACTCTATCCCCAAAGGTTAATAATTCATTGACTGACCCTTCAGCTATTAGTTTACCCCTGTGAATAACCCCTACTCTAGTTGCCATCTCTTGAACTTCTGAAAGGATATGGCTAGATAAAAATATGGTTACACCTTCTCTATTTAAGTCCTTTATAATACTTTTTATCTCATACATACCTTGAGGGTCTAAACCATTTGTAGGTTCATCCAATATCAAAACTTCTGGGTCATTTAAGAGTGCTAAAGCCAAAGCCAATCTCTGCCTCATACCCTGTGAATACTCAGAAAACTTCTGTTTAACACCCAAAAGGTTTACCTTGCTAAGTGTGTCTTTAACTCTCTTTTCGCTTCTTATACCGAGCAACTTGGCATAGATCCTCAAATTTTCTTCACCAGTAAGGTATGGATAAAAAGCTGGCGATTCAGTAACTACACCTATCTTAGGGAGCACCTTGCTTAATTCTCCTGGAACCTTTGCATTCAAAATCTTAGCATATCCTTGAGTAGGATAAAGTAAACCCAAAAGCATCTTTATTGTTGTACTCTTCCCTGCTCCGTTCTGCCCAAGAAAAGCATAAATGTCTCCTTTATAGACAGTCAGAGAGAGGTTCTCAACTGCTAATTTACTCTTAAAATTCTTAGTGAGCCCAAAGGTCTGTATTACAGGTTCACCAGTTCCATACATCGTCTAAAATATTTACAGTTACCGAATTAACACCTTCAATAGATTCTACAGTCTCCTTTACTTGAGACAACATATAATCTCTAAGCGGACAGCCCGGAATAGTAAAGGTCATATCTATAGTGACATCATTATTATCTATCTTTACTTCTCTTATCAGACCCAAGTCTACAATGTTTATACCTAGCTCCGGATCATACACATCTCTTAGAGCCTCTATAATCTTATCCTTGTCTAACATCGTAAATACTTCCTCCTTGATAGTCAAAACTCTTTATCAGTATAGTATTATTTACTCTTACTTGTCAAGGGAGGGTTCTGCTGTAATTGTTGCATAGATGGTTGATGAGTTTAAAAGTTACCCCCTGTAGTAAAATATTACTCAAAAACAAACTTAAACTTGAATGAGAGTACTTATAAAGAGTATTTTAGAAGAAAGGGTATCAACTTGTCCCTACCGTAAGTCGTTTGACCTAGTCAAAAACGGGACAAGACTAAGAAGAGTAGATTGTGAACTTAGCTTTTAGTGTAGACGAACTTATATTAGATGTAGAGATTTTACCAGATGAGACTTCTGAGACCTTTAAGAGGAAGATAGAAGCATTGAATAAAGAATTAGGCTTAGAGGTATTAGTGACGGATGATCATGCGTCTTACAGGGACAGTTTCATAGATACAGGGGTAGAGAGGCAACTATGTTTAGTACATGTTTTAAAGAGTATTAAGTAAAGCGCTGAACAAACTAGACCTTAGTATAGAGGAGAAGGTAGTAGAATGGAGGGACTGGCAGGAAGGTTGGTGCTTAAGCTAGATGGGTTTGAGAAGTGATTACAGAGCAGTTTCACAGATTATTGACATAGTAATGGGTGTCAATGATATCCTCTCGTAAGGAGAATTATTTCCGTTTTCGTACACACAGAAAAGCATATCATCTAGAAGAGCCAAATCAGAATAGGCACTAGGTCCTTCATACAAGGTAATGCTTTTAGACCAACTTCTGCATCCGTCATAACTTATTCTTAATGTCAGATTTTCTCTTTTTAAACTTGAAGGATTACAGAATACTACTATACCTCTATTCGAATCAGATATGATACTTGCCTGGCATATAGGATCAATAAGTGCTTCATCTATTTTCACCTTGCCCCAAGTTATTCCATTATCTCCACTTATAGAATAAGCCCTTCTATACGAACCGTCATAGTTTCTCATACTTAGATATAACGAACCATCAGACAGTTCAGCTACCTGACACTCATTTGTTCCTCCTCTAGGGACAGTCCCACCGATATGCCAATCTACTCCATCATCACTATATATAATGTGAGAATAGTAATGTTTCTTAGGATCAAAAATTTCTCCTTGAGATAATCTTATTGCATGGTCACAAGGTATAATTAATCTACCATTCTTTAATTGAATCCCATGCCCCGGTCCTGTAGCATACCAAGTCCAATCTTCTCTTTTTACATATTTAGTAATCTCTATTGGACTACTCCAAGTTTTCCCATCATCTACACTCTTCATAAGCCAAACTGTACGGGGAGCAGATTCTGTAAGGATAGCCCTTTCTCCTTTCTCCGCTAAATTCCATGTTAGAAGAAGATATATTGTGCCAGTTCTTCTATCAAGAACTGGCGCAGGGTTTCCAAAGACATCCTTACCAGCATCTGCTATGACTCGAGGCTCTTCCCAAGTCTTACCACCATCTGTACTTCTCCTTAAAATGATATCTATATCTCCAGTGTCTGAGGCACTATATTTTCTACCTTCACAAAATACAAGAATAGTTCCATTATTAGAGACTAAAATAGCAGGTATTCTATATGAACTATACCCGTATTCTCCAGATACAAATAGGTCTATCCTTTCCAAATTATTCATAATTTTCCCCTCCGGACTATTCAAATTGATTATAATAATCAAGAAAAGTACTAAGAAAAAAGCTTTATATCCCATTCTTTAATTAGAGAGAGTAATTTGGTCCTCTTATCACTAGTTAAAGTTCTAAGTGGCTTTCTAGGATTTCCACAGTTAAACCCAGCAAGATTCAGAATCTCCTTTATAGCTTGGATAACTCCGAATTCTAAGATATCTCTAATCATTTTGTTTAATCTTTGCTGATAGATGTATGCAGTCTTTAAATCTCCAGCTTTAAAAGAGTCATATATAGAAACTACTATTTCTGGAGCAAAATTGCAGGTACTCCCTATCATACCATCAGCACCTAAGGATAATCCTGCAAGAAATACCTCATCAAAACCATTAAAAATTATCTTGTCGGTTAGAGACTTTAGTCTTTCCAAGATAAATAAGTCCATTGATGTAAACTTAACCCCAATTATATTTTTGTGTTCTAGAAGTTCAAGAAGGCTATCAATATTCATCTCTACATTAGTAAATGATGGAATATAATAAACTATTAAAGGCACATTAACACTATCCGCTATGTCAAAATAATATTGTTTTATCTCTCTAAAGGAAAATTTATAATATATTGGTGGAAAGGAAGAAACAGCTGAAACTCCAACACTTTCAGCATGTTTTGCTAATTCTACGGAAAATTTGGTACTTATACAACCAACATTGACAATAATAAGTGCACTATCTTTTACCTCATCTTTTACTATCTCTAAGACCCTCTTTCTTTCATCTACGGTTAGTAGTGGCCATTCACCAGTGGAACCGCAGACGTAAAATCCAGAGACCCCATTATTTAAACTGTATCTTATTATTTTTCTTAGAGAGCTTTCATTGATACCATCACTTTCATCAAAGGGAGTAACTAGCGCAGTAAAAACTCCTTTAAACCTTTTCATATCTCCTCCTCGTATAATAAAGGCTAGGAGGATATCCCTCCTAGCCTACTTTTGTATAAATTACTCCTTTATAAAGAACTGTTCTGGATGTAAGAAGCCTTCAGTATCTGGATTTATATATACAATACTCCCACTTGGCGGGACATTCCGAAAATTATTTTTAGCTATACATACCCAACTCTGATGTCTTCCTCCGGCACCAATAATCCAAATATTCTTAGCATGAATCCTCATAATCTCTTCACCAAGTCTATTCCTATGTATTGGATTAATAGTAGCCTTATACTTCTCCCAAAGATTCAGTATCTTAATAACATCCTCTACAGGTTTTTCTCCAGCCTTTCCACCACTAGAATACCACAAAGCCCATTGTGGAGCCCAGGCAGGCCAGCCAGTTAGATTAAAACTACTACTTCCAACTAATAATGGATGACAGAAGAAACCTTGAGTAACTACCTCATGCTCACCTGCATTTACTCTAGCTGACCATAGACTTGACTCTTCCACCTTAACAACTGTCTTTACCCCTATATTATTCCAATACTTTGCCACCATCTCTGCTACATCAGGCCATGGTAGAGGCTGCCTTGTTTCTATAGTTATCTCTAATCTCTTTCCGTCTGGTCTTAATCTCCAGCCATCGGGTCCTTTCTTAAGGCCAATTTCATCTAATAACCTATTAGCCCTATCTGGGTCATACTCTGCGTAGGCTTTAGCAAATTCTTCCTTATAGAATGGTGAAGTCTTTACTATTGTAGCCTGTAAAGGCTCTGCCAGACCAAGATATAGTAACTTATTTATCTCATCTCTGTTTATAGCCAAAGACATAGCCTGCCTAAACTTAACATTCCTAAATATACTTCTTAAAACCGGGTCCTTAGCATTTTGGTTGAACATCATACCAGGTTGAGTAGCAAAGCTTCCTGGCCACAGGATTACTCTATATCCACCTTTTTCTCTATTTTCCATATACAACGAATAGTCTGAAATATCGCTACCAACAGCCTGCATATCTGAAGCATCAGAAGTTGCCTTCTCGCTTATTATCCTTAAATAAGCCATCTTCCAATCTGAAGTATAGTATACTACTACTCTGTCTAAATATGGCAATTGATTACCAACCGGATCTATCTTCCAATAGTAGGGGTTCCTCTCAGCGGTTAACCCCTCTGCTCCCCAAGGCTTTGTAACTTTCCAAGGATAGATTACCGGTAGCTCAGTATTAGTATATACATTATTCTTCTGTCCAAAGAGCTGATACCAAAATTGGAAGCCTGCCTCTTTAGCCATCGATTCAATCTTCTCTTTTGACGTATACTTAGGATGAAATTGCTTCAGATAATGTTTTGGGGCAAATATTTCTCTACCTCTATAACCAAGTTCTTGTAAAAATAGTCCATACGGAGCGGAAAAACTCACTTCTACTGTGTAGTCATCAATCTTCTTGAATTTGGCTATCTCTCCACCAATCATAAGCCAAGTCGGAGATCTAGGTGTAAGCTCCTTGTTAAGTATTATATCCTCATACCAGAACATTATATCATCTGCAGTAAATGGCTCCCCATCAGACCACCTTATGCCTTTGCGAAGATAGAATGTAAAAGTTTTTCCATCTTTAGAAACCTTCCATTTCTCAGCTATATTAGGCTCAAGGGTAACTAAGTCTGGTCCCCATCTAATTAGAGGTTCATAAAGAATATAACCATATGCTGCCCAATCTAAATGACCATATCTACGCCAAGTTCCTCCGTATTGGCCAATCTCTTCCACAGGAATTACGACTGCCGGATTTTTAGGAATCCTTTGCTCTAAAGGTAAAAGCTTTTTCTGCTTTACCAACTCTGCTAATTGGGGAGCTTCCTTAAAATCAGTAATCTTTTTACCAGATATCTTCTGGTAATCAGTCAGATTATACTGACCTCTTGGGATGATCTTTTGTTGAGAAAGCCCAAACTCACTAAAAAACATCACACTTAGAAAAACAACTATTAACGATACAAAAAATTTACGCATTATATAACACCTCCATCTAAAGATTTTTTATCTTCACTTATCTTTACTTTTACTTCTTCATAGTATCTACTCAGATGAATATTCATAATCCTCTGTAATGTCTCGAGGTCTCTAGATTTGCAAGCTTCATATATTGCCTTATGCTCATTTAAGGATACAATCCCACTTCGATGAGGAAAAAGTTCATAGAGCTTTTGGAAGAATTTAAAAATAAGAATCTCCATCTGTATCAAGAATCTATTACGAGTAGCATCTATTAATGTCTGATGAAAAAGCATATCATAAGTTCTGTGTTCATCTATAGAGACAGCATTAAACATCTTATTTAACCAATGTTCAAGTCTCTCAAGATGTTCATCATCAATCCTTTCTACTATTATTGGTAGACAAGCAATCTCTAATGCCTTTCTGGCTTCTAGAAGCTCCAAGAATATCTCTATATCTGTTACAAATGATAAACTATAAGTAAGATTGTCAAATATAGATTTTAAATCAAAACTACTAACAACAGCACCTCGTCTTGGCTTTACCTCTATTAAGCCACTGAGTTGTAGTGCCTTGATTGCTTCTCTCACCGAAGACCTACTTACACCAAAAATCTTCATAAGTTCCATCTCTGTAGGTAGTTTATCCCCTGGCTTTAACCCTTTCTCAAAGATGTATTCTTTTAATCTCTCTGCTATCTGTTCTGCTATCGTTTCTCTTTTTATTTCTCTCATCATTACCTCCGAGATATCAGGCTTATTTCTATTATAATATAGTAATATCATATTGTCAACATATTATAATATTATCAGACAAATAAAGCTCGAGAAAATAAAAGGTTAGGAACAGGAGTTAGTTACACTCTTCTTTGTGATCTAAACCAAAGATAAGCATCCTCAATGCTTTCTTTAATAGGTCTAAAAGAATATCCTAATTCTTTTATGGCTTTCTCACTAGAGATATGGGCATTAGAACGTAGTACAATAATAGAATATGTTGTAAAGAGAGGTTTTGTCTTAACTATATTATAGTATATTGGAGTAAAGGGTGAAGTAATATAAGCTAACCAGTAAGGTATCTTTATTCTGGGTTTTTTAATACCAGTTATATTCTCTAAAATCTCTAAGATCTCATATACAGAGATAATTTCCCCACCAAGTATATATATTTCACCACATCTACCTCTTTTCATAGCTTCAATATGCCCGAAAGCAACATCTCGAACATCAGCAAAATTATAAGCTCCATCTATATATACTTTTAGTCGTCTATTTATAAAATCCAAAATCAATTGTCCCATTTCTGAAATCTTATAATCAAAAGGTCCTATGATCCCTGAAGGACATAAAACAACAGTATCTAAATCTCTCTTTGGGGCTTCTAATACATTTATTGTGGCCAATGCTTTAGTTTTAGCATAATCTCCATAGACCTTATTGGGATCAATTTTACAGGTCTCTTCAGTTATATCCCCTTTAGGAGGTTCTGTTAACGCATGGACAGAACTTGTATAAATGAGTCTCTTTACTTTATTTTTTATACAGGCTTCTATAACATTCTTTGTCCCTTCTACGTTCACTCTATACATAAGTTTTTTGTTACCACCTGAAATACTAATAATCCCAGCGCAATGAAAAACATATTCAACTCCCTGAATAGCTTCAGTAATGCTAGTAAGATCAGTTACATCCGCACGAATTACATCAACTCCAACACCTTCTATAGGTTCTACATCTTCCCATTCAGGAATTATTGCCCTTACTTTAAATCCTTGTTCTATGAGCTCTCTAGTTAAAACATTCCCTAGATGTCCTGTAGCCCCTATTACACCTACCACTTTTACCTCCTAACCGACTAGTTAGTTAGAAAATATTTTTATGGGCTCCTCGAAATTAAAACGGATTATTGTTAAATGTATATGACTTTTCAAAAATCCTATCCATCTTTTCTACTGCTCTAACGTCACCTAAGAGCTTCCTACGAATAAAAGCCTCTTTTGGAGTAACATAACCGATAAATATCTGGCTAAATGTCTGTATAGTACAGCTCAGTTCTCCTTCTTGACTTTCTTCAACTTCTATATTTCCATCCTTTATAGTAACTGTAAAACTCTTGTTATTCCACTCAGCATTAGGGTCAGAGATAGATATAGAGAAATTAACATTTATATCTTCATCGTAACTTCTAGTTAATAAAGCCTCCTTCACATCTACCACTCTAACCATCATCCAAGGAGAAATCTCCATCTTTATCCTAGGATTAGGAAAATCTAAATGTAATCTCTCATCCAAAGCGGTAGACCAATAAACCTCTTTAATTTGAGACTGATGAACAAACAGAAACCAGAGTAAGCCTTCCTTTGCTTCTTGGTCTAGATAAACCATCTCAACAATATTCATCCTATTATCTTTTATAGAGTATACTATATATCCCCCTGGCTCTTTCTTATCATTAAACCAGATATAAGCATACCTAGGATGATTCCTACCATAAGGGTCTTGAAGGACAAAATCTGTCCAAAGTACTCTATTGCGAACCGCACAGCAGTTATGTCTTTTAGCGTACACCGTATAGATATGGTCTAATATATCTAAGTCCTCCTCTTTAAACTGCCTTATATTACCCACCTTTTTATTAAATCCATCCAGATTTTCAGCAGGAATCGTATAGTTTATCCTATCGAATCCTAGCTCCCAACCATATCTTCTATAAAACTCATAGGAAAATGGTCCTAACATAGAGACAAACTGCTTCCTCTCTCTCATAACCCTTAAAGACGTCTTTAATAGTTCTGCTACCCTACCCCCATGTCTACCCTCTGGCATAGAGGATACGCTTGCTATTCCCCCCATATTAAAGACAGAGCCATAGATGTATATTTCAAATGGTAAGATAAAAAGCATAGCACTTAGCACGTTAGACTGATCATAGTATCCTAGGATAGCATCTTGTGGGATATATTTCTCTAGAAAGCTTTTAACATTTTCCCTAAAGTCATTCAACCAAGGAAAACAATAGGTATCTAGTTGTAAAACCCTATCATAATCTTCTTCTTTCACAAATCTTATCCCCATATCTATCTCCTCCTTTGGCTTAGATATGTGCTTAATATCCCTACTAGCGATAACAGTCCCCACAATAGCATAATCATATTCCAACCAAACTTAGTGGATACTAAACCAGTAATAATACTTGCCGACGCAGAACCTATATAAGAAGAAAAATCAAGGAAACCTGCTACAGTTGAAGCGCCATTGTATCTTGAAAACCTTAGCGGTATATTCGCAAGTAAAAGGGTATTTGCTCCATAAAGAAGAGCAGAGGATACACCTAGAAGAATTATAGTCAATAAGGGCGTTAAATCTAAAAATACTGTCAAAACAATACATACTAATAGATTCAAAGAATAGAGAATTACTACAGAAAGTTCATCCTTACCTCTATTCCTCTGATTTAACCAACCAGAAGAAAATAAACCTAAAAGACTAATAAGTGGAATAAGAAGGGTAAATATTGGTATACTTTCTTTAAATACTTCTTTTATAATCGTCGGAGTCCAGAGTCCTATGCTTTCCTTCATCACACCTTGGACCAAGCAGGTAATAGCAATAAATATAATGCTGGGGCTCAATAGTTCCCTTATTGAGAGTCTTGAATTCCTATCATCTTCTCTTTCTATGTCAGACTTCCCATCTGGAAGACCTATAAGCCAATAAAGAGAAAATAGTAAGACCAAACCTCCCGGTATAAAAAATGCTAGCTTCCAATTCGTAGCTTTAATAAATCTTCCTAAAGGTCCCCAGTATAATATGTATCCCAAAAACATAGATGTAGATATGCCAACACCTACCTGAGTATACTTTTCTTTTGGAAACCAGAATCCTAAAACCCTTATAATAGGTCCCCAGAGCATTGAGAGAAGATAACCATTGATACCCCAAAGAATTGTAAAAAGAAATTTATTAATAAGAAAACCCAATGTGAGATTTATCACTGAAGATAAGAATAATGAAGTAAATACAAATATTCTAAAGTCTATCCTATCTCCAATATACCCATTGATAAGTTGTCCAAAAGCATAAGTCCAGAAGAATAAACTTCCCATTAAACCTATAGAGGCTTTATCCCAACCTAAATCCTGAATAAGATTTGGGATTGCTATAGAGATATTAACTCTACATAGATAGGCTCCAGCGTATGCAAGCCAGCAGAGTATAAAGACTTTTCTTACTATATTTTTATTTACCTCTATCATCCTTTTAGTCCCCTAACTATTAGTTCTAAGCCTTTTCTAGTTAAAGTTTCCCAATCCTCTTCCTCGAAAGCAAATAACTTCTGAATTAATAAGCCAAGGGCAAAAGCTACTATTGTATAAGAGGCAACCTTAGAATCGACATTTACAAATTCACCCTTTCTTATCCCTTCAGACAATAAATTAGAGAAGTAATTCCTGTACCTTTCAAACATAGAAATAATTTTTTCTAAAGTCTCTCTATCATGAAGAGCCCTATTCCAGAATTCAAAAGTCAGAGATATCTCCCTTTCTCCAGAGATTATTATATCTAGAAGCACTATAGCTAATCTAAAGAGTTTACTAGATGCATCATCAGAAGAACTACTCGTTTCCTCCATTACTCTGTCCACATCCTGCATCCAGAAATTAAGTATCTCTAAAAAGAGTGATTGCTTTGTAGGGAAATAATAGAAAAAGCTTCCCTTACTAATGCCACTAGACTTACATATCATATTTACACTTGTCCCATCATAACCATATTTAGAAAAACACTCTATAGCTGAATCTATAATCCTCTTCTTAGTATCTCTAACTCTTTCCATTTCACACCTTCTATACCGACCAGTCGGTATAATACTATCATACCCAGATAACTATGTCAAGAGACTAGGACCAATACTCTGAGGTGATTCTTGTAGAAGTGGTTGATAAAATTTCGATTTTGCAGTTGAATACTTACTTTTATGGCATTTTCGATTATGAGTTGTTCTAATCTATTAATTATCAACATTTATGCTGACTTATTGGCCAAAATTGCAACAATTACCTCTGAGCTCTCTGGGGTGTAATCACTTTTTAGAAAGAGTGCTCCTTTCTGGCTGGAATTGATATACTATAATAAAAAATCCAACCAGAAAGGAGTGATTTATATTGATACTTACCATTATACAAAATTTACCTATGCATAAAAAGAGTAAAGA
>JACIXS010000090.1 GCA_014360335.1 bacterium
TATTTTCAAGGAAGTATGAAGGGCAAAGAGATGCTGGTACGTTTCTACTCCTTAGGTCCCACCAACTCTTCTTTTTCTATACCAGCCTTGCAGATTACCGACTCAGCTTATGTAGCCCATAGTGAAGACCTACTATACAGAAGTAATTACGAAGGATTTAAATCCTTAGCTGGTTCGAATCAATTCTTCTATTTCCTGCATTCTGCCGGTAGACTAAAAGACAATGTAAGTATTGATATTGACAAGAGAAGAGTCTATATCGATTTAGAAGAAAACTGTGTCTACTCCGTGAATTATCAGTATGCCGGAAATTCTGTAGGTTTAAAGAAGTTAGCCTTTCGACTGGCTATCCAGAAGGCACATCAGGAGGGATGGCTGGCAGAACACATGTTTATTATGGGTGTACATGGTCAAAAAGGGAGAACTACTTACTTTACCGGTGCCTTTCCCAGTGCCTGTGGTAAGACCAGCACTGCTATGTTACCAGGACAGACTATAGTAGGTGACGATATAGCCTATTTAAAGAAAGTTAATGGCGAGGTAAGAGCAGTAAATGTTGAAAAAGGCATTTTCGGGATTATAACCGATGTTAATTCAAAGGATGATCCGGTAATCTATCAGGCTTTAACTACTCCCAGAGAACTGATTTTTTCCAATGTATTAGTTAGTAATGGCATCCCTTACTGGCTGGGAATGGGTAAAGAACTTCCTAAAGAAGGCATAAATTACAGTGGTAAATGGTATCAGGGGAAAAAGGATGCAGAGGGAAACATTATTGATCCCTCCCATAAGAATGCTCGTTATACTATAAGGTTATCAGAGTTAGATAATCTTGACCCAGAGGCCGAAAATCCCGAGGGAGTTCCCATTGCCGCTTTTCTTTACGGAGGAAGAGATTCTGATACCACTTTGCCTATTGTAGAATCACTCACTTGGGAGCATGGTGTCTTTCTGGGAGCTATCCTGGAGTCGGAAACCACCGCTGCCACATTAGGAAAACAGGGAGTCCGAAAACATGATCCCATGGCTAACCTTGACTTTATCTCCGTTCCTTTTTCTACTTATCTGAAGGATCATCTTTCTTTTCAGAATAATTTACAGAAAGTTCCTAAAATATTTGCTACTAATTATTTTTTAAAAGATGAACAGGGTACTTTCCTCAATGATAAATTAGATAAAAAAGTCTGGGTAATTTGGGCTGAGGGTCGAGTACACAATGAATTTGGAGCTATAGAAACACCGGTAGGGAGGATACCGCTATATGAGGATTTAAAATTCCTATTTAAGAAAGAGCTTGATAAAGATTACTCTAGAGAAGAATATATAGCTCAATTCTCGGTAAGAGTGGATAAATATTTAGAAAAGATGGATAGGATGAAAA
>JACIXS010000091.1 GCA_014360335.1 bacterium
CTAACTATTTTCATCATCTCAGGAGTGGCAATTATTGCTTCAAAATCTATCCACCCATTTAGTATTTTCTCTGCTAATTCATTTCCCCCTATATAATCCGCTCCGGCTTCCTTGGCTTCCTGTGCCTTTTCTCCTTCGGCAAAGACTAATACCCTGCTCTGCTTACCCGTACCGTGAGGTAACTCAACTGCTCCTCTAACCTGTTCTTCGGAACGACGAGTATTGATTCCTAAGCGAATAGCAACATCAACAGTCTCTGGAAAATTAACCCAACTTAACCTTTTTAATAATGTTATTGCCTCTTCAATGGTATAAAGTTTTGTTCTTTCGTATTTTTTTAAGCTTTCTAAATATTTTTTACTCCTGATCTTCACTACAATTTCCTCCTTGTGGTTGAAATGGATAAATCCTCCCACTTAATTACTAATCTTTAGTCTTCAATATCTCTATGCATAATATTCTATTCTATGTCGATACCCATACTACGAGCGGTACCTTCAACTATCTTCATAGCACTTTCTATGTCGTTAGCATTAAGGTCAGACCTTTTTATCTCCGCAATCTCTCTAACTTTATCTTTAGTTATCTTAGCAACCTTATTCTTATTTGGTT
>JACIXS010000092.1 GCA_014360335.1 bacterium
GGAGAAGAAGCCCGCCTGCAAGCAGGGCCAGGGAGATCACCTTTCCCCCCGTTCCCCGAACCTGGCCACGAGCACGGTGCCCAAGAAACCCAGGGCGGCGTAGGCCAGGGCCACGTCCAGGAGGAGCCCCCGCCCGGTGAAGCTGGCCTCACAGGCCAGGACCAGGGTCACGCGCACGTTCAAGGAGCTGGCGGCGGCCAGGCGGTCCCACAGGGTGGGGCCTTTCCAGAGCCTGAACAAGGGGAGGACCGCGGTGATGAGCACCCCCACCTCCAGCCAACCCTTCAGCCCCATAACTTAAATAGCACCCCCTCCAAGGCCGTCAGCCCGGGGATGGTGCCACCCTCGGGGCGGCGGAGGCAGTGTACGTAAAGGAGCTCCCCCTCCATAAGGAGGGCGATGGTCCCCGGGGTGATGGTTATCGCCCACAGGAGGAAAAGCCTCCCCATCCCCGAGCGCAGGCGGACCGGCACGGCCACGATCCCCGGGGCCTCCTTCCCCCG
>JACIXS010000093.1 GCA_014360335.1 bacterium
AGCAAAAGTCCCACTGAATGCCTGGAAAGCAAAAACTAATAATAAAATTAGTACCAGTTTAGTTACCAGGTGCTTCATCTCTTGTCACCTCCCTTCTTCTTAGCATTAATTTTTCCAACAGTAGTTTATCACACAAACAAATATCTTGTCAAATTCTAGACTTCTCTTTTATGTTGGGCTTAATATAAGAGGAATTCCCCTCGGGACTACCTCTACTATTATCTTATCTGTATAGAAGATTTCACCATCCATCTCTGCTGGGATCTTTTCAGAGGATGCGATCTCTACATACTCTGCCTTTAACATCTTTATCTTAGGATGATATATATGCCTGCCACTATAAACCTTAGGTAATGTTTTTAATATCTCTAAACTAGATACATTTTCTGCAAGACACACATCGAATTTCCCATCCCAAGGATTCGCGTCTGGGGCTATCTTCATTCCTCCACCAAAATACTTCCCATTCGCTATAGCCACTAAAAGAGCGTTCAAGTCTATTCTTTCTCCGTCTATGTTCAGTTTGAGATTTATTCCTCTGTTTTTCATTATTCCGATAAGCGCAGAACCAAGATACGCAATAGGTCCTAGAAATCTTATAGGTTCAGCTATTGTTGCTACTAAAGCATCAAAACCCACTCCAGCAACATTCATAAAGTATCTACTATTTATTTTGCCAACATCGACCATCTCTATCTTTGGAGTTTCAATGAAAGGTCTTATTATGATATCTAGTAATCTGGAAGGGCTGATAGTTTTAAAAAAATCATTTCCCCTTCCTACCGGAAGAATACCTAGAGGGATATTATACCCAAAGATTCCATTTAGAACTTCATTTACCGTTCCATCTCCACCTACTGCAACAACAGCGTCAAATCTTCTTACAGATTGTCTAGCTATCTCAGTAGCATGTCCTATATATCTAGAGAACTCGTGCTCAAATGAAATACCCCAAGACTTTAGTTTTTCTAGAATTTTTTCCGTAAGGGTTTTCCCTTTTCTCCCTCCCGCTATCGGGTTAATTATCAACTTAAACCGCATATATTGTGTCTCCTTTTTTTATATTAAAAATTTTGGCGCCCCAGGAGGGAATCGAACCCCCAACCAGAGGCTTAGGAGTCCCCTGCTCTGTCCATTGAGCTACTGGGGCGCTTGGCGCGCCCGAAAGGATTCGAACCCTCAACCCGCAGATTCGTAGTCTGCTGCTCTATCCAATTGAGCTACGGGCGCACAGGTATATTTTACCATAATAAGACCCAGTCCTTCAAGCTCACCCGAGTTGAACCTGCCAACAGATATTAATAAAACAGTCTTTATTTTATGTTATAATAGGCAATGTAATAAAGCTTAGGAGGTAAAAATGGATACTATAGAGAGGGAAGAGATATACAGAATAGCTAGGGAGGTTCTAAAACAAGAGCTTGAGATATTACTCCCGATAGATAGAGAGGTAAGTGAGTTAAGAGGAGCTATAAAAGAATTAACTCAGGCACAAGCAAAATCCGAAGAAAGGTTAAGTGCTTTAGAGAAGGCAATACAGGAGCTAGCACAGGCACAAGCAAGGACAGAGGCAAGGTTGGAGGAGTTAGCACAGGCACAAGCAAGGACAGAGGCAAGGTTGGAGGAGTTGGCACAGGCACAAGCAAGGACAGAGGCAAGGTTAGAAAAATTTATAGCTGTAGTGGAAGAGATGCAGAGAGAAATAGTGGATATAAAAAGACAGCTTGGTGGTCTAGCTCATGCTGTTGGTTTCCAACTGGAGGATAGGGCTTATTCTTCTCTTCCTAGGCTTTTAGAAGAAGAGTTTGGTATAAAAGTAAAAGAGAGACTAGTTAGAAGAATAATAAGAACTTACAAAGGTGACCTTATGGAGATAAACATAATAGGAAAGGCAGAGAAAGATGGAAAGGAGATATATGTAATAGGAGAAGCTAAAGCTAACCTCTCTATTAGGCATATAATAGATTTTATGGATAGACTTAAGGATATAAAGGAGACCTTAAAAGAAGAGGTCTTTCCTATTCTTGTTACATATATGACTGATCTAGAGACAGAGGAATACGCTAAAAGCAAGAATATAAGACTCTACTATTCTTACGAATTTCAACCAATATTTTAAGTAAGCCTATATACTTT
>JACIXS010000094.1 GCA_014360335.1 bacterium
AGGGGGAAGACTTGATTAGGCTACCTATTACCTACTCTATGGTCCAAAGAGATGCAATATTTATGAAACCATCAAACATACACCTACTTGGGACAAATGAGGCGGGACAGGATATGCTACTATTAGTATTGGGGGGAACAGTAAACTCAATACTAATATCAGTTCTAGTAGTTCTAGGTACAAATATTATCTCTCTTATTTTAGGTTCTCTTATGGCTCTATACGGTAAGAGTTTAGAACGTTTACTATTAAGAGTTATAGACATCTTCATAGTCTTACCTTCTAACATCTTGATAATGGCTATCTCGATATATATAAAACCTGGTATACTCTGGTTTTCCCTTATCTTGTTCCTGTTTGGTTGGGCTCAAGGGACAAGACTAATCTGGAGCCATACAAAGAGGATAGTGAATAAAGACTATATAAATGCGGTTAGATCATTCGGTGGGAGTCGATTTTATATCTTGCGTAAACATATATTTAGAGAGATCTTACCTTTACTTTTAGTTATTGCCATACAGACTACAAGGAGGACAATCCTTATAGAATCGAGTCTAAGCTTTCTAGGCATAACAAATCCAGAAATCATAAGTCTTGGGAAATTAATCAATAAGTCATTAGATTTTTTATACTTAGACGTGTGGAAGTGGTGCCTCTTACCACCACTATTAAGCCTTATCTTTATCTTAGTATCTTTCGGCTCTCTAGGATTCTATTTAGAAGGGAAAGTCGATAGGAGGTTTAATATTGATAGAGATATCAGGGCTTAGTGTAAGCTTCTCTGATAAAAGAGTATTAAAAGATGTATCTCTTTCTATGGAAAGAGGTGAAAAATTAGCTATTATAGGAGAATCAGGAGCAGGAAAGACTACCCTTGCGCTTACACTACTGGGACTATGTAAAGGAAGGGTAGAAGGGAAGATAAGTATAGATGGTATCGAGATTACCAAGTTAGATAAAAGAACACTCAAAGAATTAAGGTGGCGCAAAATTAGTATAGCTTTTCAAAATATAGATGCGATAAACCCAGCCCTGAGAATAGGAGAACAGTTAATAGAGATTATTGTAGAAAAAGGGGATAAAAGTCTTAAAGAGGCATATCTGGAAGTGGCAAATCTTATAAATCTCTTGGGTTTACACGAGTCATACCTAGAACGCTTCCCTTCCCAACTCAGCGGGGGGGAGAAGAGAAAGATTATAATAGCTATGGCTTTAGTAAATTCTCCAGAGATAATAATACTGGATGAACCGACATCAAGTCTTGACGTGAATGCAAGAGACGAGATTACCGAGGTCTTAAGAGATGTATTAGATGATAAGACTGTTATTATAAATACGCATGACTTAAAATTAGCATATGAGCTCTCAAATAAGATCGCTGTTCTTTATGGAGGGAGAATCTTAGAATATGGAGAAACAAGAGCAGTTATAGAGAATCCAAGGCATCCATATACGAGAGGACTTTTAAGGTCATCCCCAAGCTTAAATAGAGGAAAAGATTTACAGGGAATTCCCGGAGTATTTGAGTATCGTGATAGGGGATGTCCATTCTCAAATAGATGTGTTCAAAAGATTGAACTATGTGAACAAGAGACACCTAAACTTATTGATACTAGCGACAGAAAAATAGCCTGTCATAAAGGCGGGATCGAGAAAGTCCTAGAGGTAAAATCCTTAAGTAAGAGTTTTATCAAAAGGAGAGTACTAAAAGATGTTAACTTCTCTCTATACGGTGGAGAAAGTATCACTATCTTAGGTAAGACAGGTTCTGGTAAGAGTACTATAGCCAAATGTATAATGGGTCTTATAGAACCAGATAGTGGAGAGATTTTCCTTTTTAACAAGAAGGTAAATAATAGAGACTTATCCTTCTATAGGAACATACAGATGGTCTTTCAAGACCCATTTGAAAGTATCAATCCAAGGCTGAACATATACGAAGTAGTATCAGAACCTTTGTATATTCAAAGGATGAAAGATAAAGATTCTTATCCAGAGATAGTGAAGACCGCCCTCAAATATGTACAATTACCATATAACGATGAATTTCTAAGACTTTATCCACATCAGCTTAGTGGGGGAGAATTACAGAGAGTTGCCATAGCAAGAGCCATAGTATTGAAGCCAAAGATACTTATAGCGGATGAGATTACTGCATTTTTAGACGTTAGCATCCAGGCAAAGATAATGAGACTACTACTAGATATTCAAGAAAATCTCGGACTCTCTATAATATTTATACTTCATGATATAGCACTTGCTAAAAAGGTAAGCGATAGGATATTAATTCTTAATGATGGCATTTTAGAAGACTATAGAAGTTTAGATTTAGGAGGGAATATCTATGAATATGAAGGAACTATGGGAAGAATCGGTTAAGTTTCATGGACACAGTTGTCCTGGGCTAGCCTATGGTGTCAGGGCAAGTATAATTGCTATGGAAAGGTTAAATATAAAGAGGTCTCAGGACGAAGAGATAGTAGCCATAGTAGAGAATGATGCCTGCGGGGTAGATGCTGTACAAGTAATTACTGGGTGCTCTATAGGAAAGGGTAATCTTATTATAAGGAATTATGGTAAACAGGTCTTTATATTTATAAGGAGAGGATACGATAAAGCTCTGAGGATATATATAAAGCCATTACCTAGAAATGATGAGGAAAAAGAACTAAGGAAGAAGGTCTTTGAGAAAACCGCTACTGAAGAGGAGAAGGAGAGATTCAATAAGATAAGGCAAGAAAGGATAGAGTATCTTTTAAACGCTAAAGAAGAAGATATAGCAGATATAAGATGGATAGATATAGAAGAACCTGAAAGGGCAAGAATCTTTAACAG
>JACIXS010000095.1 GCA_014360335.1 bacterium
GCAGTGAATGCTAATGCTATACCAGTTGCTATCGCTAAGGATGATTTGTCCAAAGAAAGATTCTCTCGATATACTGACCTTATCTTTAATAATGTAAATGAGTATCTAGAATATATTAGAAGGTCTTAAATAGCATTCTAGTAGGGGGCGATTCATGAATCGCCCCCTACTAGAAGTAAAACGACACTGGTTAATAACATTTTCTAAAATCATTGACTACTTCAGAATGGATTATGCAGTATGTAAGGTATTTCTCTGTGGCAACTCTATAGTTCAATAATGCAACTTAGATTTCCAAGTAAGTTGTAAATGATATTGACAACTTTTTTATAATATGTTATTATATTTACCGTGAAAATGTTATGAGTAAGAGCAAGGAGCCAGTTTACCTGATAAGTGTAACCGCAAGGCTTCTTGGGGTCCACCCAAGGACTTTGCGAATATATGAAGAGTGGGGACTGGTAGTCCCCAAGAGGATAGGTAACAGAAGGTTTTACTCGGAGGAAGATTTAGAAAAGTTAAGGCTCATAACTTGCCTTACTAATAAGGTAGGGATGAGCCTAGCGGGGGTAAAGCTGATACTACAGATTGAAGAAGAACTGGCTTCGCAAAACTTGGGTGGAGTTTTTACAGAGATACTTAAAGAATTATTAGAAAACTTTTGAAAGGAGGTGTAGGATATGGCATTAAGAAGATGGGACCCATTTAGAGAACTTGAATCTTTAAGGAGAGAGATGGAGAGACTCTTTGATGAGGTATTTGAGAGGACACCTTTCTTCAGGAGGGAGCCTCTTCTAGAGACTGCAGAGGAATTTAGAAGGGTATGGACTCCTGCCTGTGATGTCTATGAGACGGACAAAGAGATTGTAGTAAAGGCTAACCTACCTGGAGTAAGTAAGGATAACGTAGAAGTAATCGTCACAGAAGACTCTATAACAATCAAGGGACAAGCTAAGGAAGAAGCTGAAGTAAAAGAGAAGAACTACTATAGAAGAGAACTAAGTTATGGAGCATTTGAAAGGGTAATACCTCTCCCTGTGGCAGTAAAATCTGAAGATGCTAAAGCTACATTCAAGGATGGGATTCTTGAGATAAGGGCTCCCAAACAAGAGGTTTCTCCTAAGGGTAGGAAGATAAACATCGAGTAAGCGGTTTGGGGGCACTTAAGTGCCCCCAAATTTTTATAAAGACTATTAAAAGGAAAGGAGGGAAGTAAGAAGATGTTATGCGATGTATGCCATCAGAGGGAAGCTACAGTGCAATATACCCGTATAGTTAATGGTAGAAAGACGGTAAGTCACCTTTGCAGTGAGTGCGCTAGAGAACAAGGATTATTAAGTAGTAGAAGGTCTCTCTTTGACTTTGGCTTTGGCGGCTTCCCTGATATACTTACAAGATTTTTCTATCAGCCAGAGTTTGAACCAGTATCAGATACTGTTTCTGAAAGCGCAGAAAAGGTTTTGGTAAGCGCAGAGGAAGAGGCTAGAAGATTAGGTAGTGGAGCAATAAATCCTGAACATATACTTCTTGGAATCATACAGGAGGGTAATGTTGGGGTAAAGCTCCTCTCTAATCTTGGAGTAAATATAGAAGAATTGAAGAAGGAGATAGAGGAAAATGCTGTTCCTTCTCCTCTAGAGGGAGAAAGGACAGTCTCTCCAGAAGTTAAGCAGATCATAGAGAGGGCTAGTGATGAAGCTAGTTCTCTAGGAGATAACTATGTAGGAGCAGAGCATATCCTACTTGCCCTATTGAGAGGGAAGAATCTACCCTCCCAAATACTCAATAAGAAAGGAGTAACCTACGAAAGAGTGCGAGAAGAGTTGGCAAAATCTAGGAGGACATCTCCTAGAAGATATAAGGGAAAGAGTGCTACACCAACTCTAGACCAATTTAGTAGAGACTTAACTCAAATGGCAAGAGAGGGTAAACTTGACCCTGTAATTGGTAGAGAAGAGGAGATAGAGAGGGTTATAAGGATACTCTCAAGAAGGACAAAGAATAACCCAGTTCTTATAGGTGAACCAGGGGTTGGTAAGACAGCTATAGTCGAAGGCTTAGCCCAGAGGATTATAAAGGGAGAAGTCCCAGAATCTCTTGCCAATAAAAGGATAATGGCTTTAGATATGGCAGCTATAGTAGCTGGAACAAAGTATAGGGGAGAGTTTGAAGAAAGGCTTAAGAGAGTAGTAGATGAAGTCATAAATAGCAATGGAGAGGTTATACTCTTCCTAGATGAACTGCACACTATTGTAGGGGCTGGCGCAGCAGAAGGAGCTATAGATGCTTCTAATATCTTAAAGCCTG
The DNA here is from genome assembly GCA_014360335.1 of bacterium. Lineage (GTDB taxonomy): Bacteria > DUMJ01 > DUMJ01 > DUMJ01 > DUMJ01 > DUMJ01. Next base: position 2,308 of record JACIXS010000095.1, read on the forward strand.
CTTTGGCTAGAGGAGAATTGCAGTGTATTGGAGCTACCACACTTGATGAATATAGAAAGCATATAGAAAAGGATGCTGCTTTAGAACGTAGATTCCAGCCGGTTCTGGTTAGAGAGGCTACTGTTGAAGAGACTATAGAGATATTAAAAGGACTAAGGGACAGATATGAGGCTTACCATAGGGTTAAGATCACCGATGAGGCTATATACAATGCAGCTGTTCTCTCTGATAGATATATTACCGATAGATATCTGCCGGATAAGGCAATAGACCTCATAGATGAGGCATGTGCAGATGTAAGACTTAGGACTGTTTCTCCTCCACCAGAGATAAAGAGCCTAGAAAGGGAGATAGAGAGAGTAGCTAAGGAGAGAGAAGCTGCTGTAAATGCTCAAGAATATGAACGTGCAGCTACCCTAAGAGATAGGGAGAAGGAACTTCAGAAAGAGCTTGAAGAGGTTAAAAAGAAATGGGAACAGGATAGGCTTAAGGAGAAGGCTGAAGTCACCGCAGATGATGTGGCTAGGATAGTTTCTAATTGGACAGGTGTTCCTGTAACCAAGATATCTATGGAAGAGAGCAAGAAACTATTGGATATGGAGGATATACTACACCAGAGAATAGTTGGACAAGACGAGGCGGTTAAGGCCATATCTCAGGCGATAAGAAGGGCTAGGGCTGGATTGAAAGATCCGAATAAACCAATAGGGTCTTTCCTATTCCTCGGTCCTACAGGTGTAGGTAAGACAGAATTAGCTAGGGCTTTAGCTGAGTATCTGTTTAACGATGAAGATGCCCTTATTAGATTAGATATGTCTGAGTATATGGAGAAGCATACAGTTTCTAGACTGATTGGTGCACCTCCTGGATATGTAGGATACGAGGAAGGTGGACAATTGACAGAAGCTGTAAGGAGAAGACCATACTCTGTGATACTCCTAGACGAGATTGAGAAGGCTCATCCAGACGTATTTAATGTCCTACTTCAACTATTAGATGATGGAAGACTTACCGATGGTCAGGGAAGGACTGTAGACTTTAAGAATACAGTCATCATTATGACCTCTAACATAGGCGCTCCACTTATAATGGAAAAACTCAAAGGTGGAGAAGACCCAAAGGTATATAACGAGATAAAGACAGAGCTTATGAAGCAGTTGAATTACTACTTTAAGCCTGAATTTCTAAATAGGATAGACGAGATTATAATCTTCCATTCGCTAACCCAGGAGCAGATAAAACAGATTGTAGACCTTATGTTGAATAAGGTCTATCGTCAGATAAGGGCTCAAGGTATGAATATGGAAGTTACTGAAGAGGTAAAGGATATACTAGCTAAAGAAGGATACGACCCAACTCTAGGCGCTAGACCTTTGAGAAGAACTATACAACGTCTCATAGAAAATCCTCTTTCTGAGCTACTACTTAGAGGAGATTTCAAAGAGGGAGACACTATACTTGTAACCGTAGATAATGGACAGATAAAATTTGAGAGAAAGACAGGAGAGCCTTCTACCTCTGTAGAAACAAAATCCTAACATTAGCCCCCTAGAAAATCTAGGGGGCTTATTAATAGTTTACTATGCACTTGATAATATTATACACTCATAGTAAAATGTAAGTGTAACAATAGGAGGGAACAATGAGATACCTAATCTATCTTATAATAGCGATAATTGTGGGGGGAATCTCTCAACTGTTTCTAAAAGAAAAGATTCTTGGAGGCATATGGGGACTTATCATTTCCGCTTTTATAGGAGGTTGGTTAGTAGATATATTTCTTTCTTCCATTAGAATCAAAGATGTGAATGTTGTCTCTGCGATACTTGGGGCAGTTGTTTTTATATACATCTATAGTATAATTTTTATTAAGAAGCAAACTTAAGGAGAGTCCGATTATGTGGGATAAGTTTACTGATCAAGCGAGGCGTGTATTAACATTAGGAAGAGAAGAAGCCAGAAGGCTAAATCATAATTATCTAGGGACAGAACATCTTCTCCTGGGACTCTTAGCCGAAGGGGAGGGTATAGCAGCTAAGGTTCTGAGTAGTTGGGGTATAGACTTAGGTTATGTAAGGGCTAAAGTTGAGGAACTTATTGGAAGAGGAGGAGGAATCTATTTACCTGAGATGACCCTTACCCCAAGAGCCAAGAGGGCTTTGGAGTTAGCATACGAAGAATCTAAATTAATGGGACAGAACTACATTGGAACGGAGCATATACTCCTTGGCCTTATAAGAGAGGGTGAGGGTGTTGCAGCTAAAATCCTAGAAAGCTTAGGGGTCACTCTAGATAAAGCCAGAAGTGAAGTCTTATACTTCTTAGGAGAAGGAAAGACAATGTTAGCCGAAAGTGCTAACAGGGCTAGGGCTAAAACTCCTCTTCTTAACCAGTTTGGTAGAGACTTAACTCAGCTAGCTAGAGAGGGAAAGCTTGACCCTGTCATAGGTAGAACTAGAGAGATAAGAAGATTGATGCAGATATTGTGTAGGAGGACGAAGAATAACCCAGTCCTTATAGGAGAGGCTGGTGTAGGTAAGACAGCCATAGTAGAAGGGCTTGCACAGAAGATAGTTAAAAGAGAAGGTCCACCTATTCTGCATAATAAGAGGATTATAGCATTAGACCTAGCTGCAATAGTGGCTGGGACAAAGTATAGGGGAGAGTTTGAAGAAAGGATGAAGCGTATCCTAGATGAGATACGTAGGGCTAATGGAGAAGTTATCCTCTTTGTTGATGAGCTTCATACTATGGTAGGTGCTGGTGCAGCTGAAGGAGCTATGGACGCATCTAATATCCTAAAACCTGCCCTTGCTAGAGGGGAGTTGCAGTGTATCGGAGCTACTACCCTTGATGAATATAGGGAATATATAGAGAAAGATTCAGCTTTAGAAAGGAGATTCCAACCTATAATAGTAGAGGAGCCATCAGTTGAAGATACTATATTGATTCTCAAAGGTATAAAGGAGAGATATGAAGCACATCACCAGGTAAAGATAACAGATAAGGCTATAGAGGCAGCTGCTATACTCTCAGATAGGTACATAAGTGAAAGACATCTTCCCGATAAAGCAATAGACCTGATAGATGAGGCTTCTGCTAAGGTAAGATTAGAGCTATCAGAGACTCCTAGCTCTAAGAAGGACCTAGAGTTAGAACTGGAAAGTGTAAGGAGAGAAAAAGAACTAGCGGTGAAGTCTCAGGATTATGAAAGGGCAGCCCAGCTTAGAGACAGAGAGAAATTTATTATGGAGCAGTTAAAGGCTGTTTCTTCAGAGAATCTAGAGATAAAACGGAGAGAACCTATAGTCACAGAGGAAGATGTCGGAGAAGTCTTGTCCCTATGGACAGGTATCCCAGTTACTAAGCTTTTAGAGAAAGAGGCAGAGAAGTTACTACATATGGAAGAAGAACTACATAAAAGGATAGTTGGACAGGAAGAAGCAGTAAAGGTTGTGTCAGAAGCTATCCGTAGAGCTAGGGCAGGGATAAAAGATCCGAAAAGACCTATAGGTTCCTTTATATTCCTTGGACCTACAGGGGTAGGTAAGACAGAATTGGCTAGAGCTTTGGCTGAGTATCTATTTAACGATGAAGACGCCTTAATCAAGATTGATATGTCTGAGTATATGGAGAAATTCGCAGTCTCTAGGCTTGTAGGAGCCCCTCCGGGCTATGTAGGATATGACGAAGGTGGACAGCTCACAGAAGCTGTAAGAAGAAAGCCATTCTCTGTTGTTCTATTTGACGAGATAGAGAAGGCTCATCCAGATGTGTTTAATATCCTACTTCAGATACTAGATGAGGGAAGATTGACTGACGCCCAGGGAAGGACTGTAGACTTTAAGAACACAGTTATCATTATGACCTCTAATATAGGTAGCCAGTGGATCTCGACCTCAAGTAAGATCGGATTTAAACAGGAGTCTAACGAAAAAGAAGAATATCAAATTATGAAAGAGAGAGTCTTAGAAGAGGTAAAGCATACATTCAGACCTGAATTCCTAAATAGGGTTGATGAAATCATCATATTCCATCAACTTACTAGAGAGCAGATGAAACAGATAGTGGAGCTTCTTCTTAACGACCTTAGAAAACAGTTATTAAGCCTAGGTATCACATTAGAATTTACAGAGAACGCCAAGGAACAGCTTATTAAAGAAGGTTTTGACCCTCACTATGGAGCAAGACCTCTTAAGAGAGTTATACAGAAGAGGATTGGAAGTCCATTATCCGGTTTTGTAATAGATGGGACATTTAAAGAGGGAGATGTAGTCATTGTAGATTATAGAGATGAATCCTTCGTATTTGAAAAGCGGGTCCCAGTGGAAGCAGCACAGGAAGGGGCAAGTTAACAGATTAATTTGTTGAGAATATTATTGAGAGCGCATCTAGTTGATAGATGCGCTTTTATTGTTTTTAGGAGGGCAAAGTTATGGAAGTATCAACTATGACTCCAAGAGAAAGGTTTATTAGTGCCTTAGAGAGGAAGCCTTTAAAGGGTAGAGTCCCTCATTTTGAACTTGTATTTTTCCTCACTATGGAGGCATTTGGCAAGGTTCATCCTAGTCATAGAGACTATTCTCAGTGGTTCCAGATGACGGAAAGAGAGAGACAGCTCCATAGAGAGGATATGGCTGATATATACATAGCTACTGCAGAAAGGTATGAGCATAGCGCTATATTTTTACATCCAAATCCTAATTCTTTAGAAGAGACCCTTAGACTTATAGATATAGTTAGAGAGAAGAGTGGATATAAGTATTTTCTAATGATTCATGGAGATGCTACATTTAGTATACCCTCAGGTTCTGAGATGGTAAATTTTGTCTATAGGTTAAAGGATGAGCCAGACAAGGTCAAAAAAGAGGCAGACTTTATGGTAAATAAAGCACTGGAAAGGGCAGAGATTATAGCAAAGCACGGTGGATTGGATGGCTTCGCTTTATGCTCTGACTATTGTTTCAATACTGGTCCCTTTTTGAGCCCACCTCTATTTTCTGAATTTATTACTCCGTTTCTCTACAAATTGATAAAAGGCTATAGAGATATGGGATTCTATGTAATTAAGCATACAGATGGGAATATAATGCCTATACTGGACCAGCTTGTCCAAGCAAATCCTCATGCCCTTCATTCCCTAGACCCCCAGGGTGGAGTAGATATAGCGGAGGTTAAAAGATTAGTAGGGGATAAGGTTTGTCTTATAGGTAATGTTAACTGCGGTCTTCTTCAGACAGGTACTGATGAGGAGGTAATTAAATCTGTAAGATACGCCTTAAAAAATGGAATGCCAGGAGGTGGATATATCTTTTCTACCTCCAACTGTATATATACTGGGATGCCTTTGGAACGTTACGAACTTATGCTTGATATATGGAGGAAAGAAGGAAACTATGAATAGTTTAATACGAGGAGGTTTAATATGAACGATGACAGTTTATTTTGTGAACTTTATAGAGAGATAGAGAAACTGCCTGTAATAGATTGTCATGAACATATATTAGGACCTAAAGAGGTGGTGTCTAAAAGAGAACCTATAGCTAGCCTGATTAGCGGATATATTCAGAGTGACCTTCTCTCTGCAGGTATATCTCAAAAAGAACTTGATATCTTAAATGATGATAGTATTGATACAGAGAAAAAATGGGAGATATTCGAGAGGTTTTGGAAGAGGATACAATTTACCGCCTATGCTAAGGTAACTAAGATTATTATGAAAGATATCTATGGTGAGGAAAGTATTTCCCTAGAGTCACTTCTTAGAATAAAGGATAAGGTCTTACAACCGACTAAGGAGACTTATGATTCTTTATTGGATAAGGCTAATATAAAATTGATCCTTTCTGATATCTTGTGGGATTTAGGTACCCTAAAAAGATTTATTGAAGGGAATCTTTCATATTATAGTAAAATAAAATTTTTATTCTCTTTACCTCAGTTTCATAATAACGTGAGAAGTTATGACTTCGTCCAGCGAGTGGGCTCACTATTGAACAGGCATATAACATCCCTTGATGATTACCTAGAATTAGTCTATGAGCTTATTAAAAGGGCAAAAGAAAAAGGGGTTGTAGGCATTAAAGATCAGAGTGCTTATACTAGAAGCTTAGACTATGGCTTGGTTACTAGATACGAGGCAGAGAGTCTCTTTAATAGGATACTCTCAGATCCCAGAAATTCTCTCGGTTGGCCAGAGGCTAAACCTCTAGATGATTTTCTTTTCCATAGATTTATGGGTTTTGCTAGAGAGCTAAAGCTACCAGTACAAGTCCATACTGGACATATGGCAGGTATAAGAAATAAGATAGAGAAGACTAACGCAGTATTATTAAGCAATATCCTTGAGTTATACCAAGATGTAAACTTTGACCTCTTCCATGGGAATTGGCCCTATATGGGAGAGATACTATTCCTAGGTAAGAACTATCCTAACGTCTATATAGACTTCTGTTGGGTAAATATAATTGACCCGATATATAGTGAAGAATTGTACTGTAGGACTTTGCTTACAGTTCCTCATACAAAGGTCAATGGTTTTGGTGGAGACTATTTTGATGTTCCAGAATACATTGTGTCTCATTTAAAGATAGCTAGAGAGAATATGACAAGGGCTCTAGTTAAGCTTATAAGGATGGGGTGGATAGATGAATATTCAGCTATTGAGATAGCAAAGAGTTGGCTCTTTGAAAATCCTAAAAGATTATTCAATCTTGAAGTATAGGAGGTATGGATTATGAATTGGAAGGCTAAATGGATATGGGATACAAGCGGTGAGCATCCTAGAAACTACTGGCTAGCATTTAGAAAGACGTTTGATAAGCCTGAAGATGTTGATTCAGCTGTTTTAAATATAACAGCTGACTCTAGGTATGTGGTCTATATAAATGGAAAGAGGATTGGTTTTGGACCGGTTAGAAGCTGGCCCTTTGAATATTCTTATGATACATATTACGTTAAGGATTATCTAATTCCAGGGAAAAATGTTATTGCGGTGTTAGTTACGCACATTGGGGTAAGCACGTTTCAGTATATTGAAGGTAGGGGAGGGTTAATAGCCCAGTTAGACCTCTATAAAGATAATGAAATTATAGAAAGCATAATCACAGATAAGAGTTGGAAGAATAGAGAGCATACTAGTTTTCAAAGGGCTTCGGTAAGGATAAGCTGTCAACAAGGTTGGGCAGAGATATTTAATGCTAATAATTTTAGCCATAATTGGTTAGATATAGATTTTGATGACTCAAATTGGAACGATTCTATTGAAATTGGGAATTATGGCGTAGAGCCTTGGAAGGCTCTAGTACCAAGAGACATTCCCTATCTTACTGAAGAACTTATATATCCTAAGCGTGTAGTATCCTTGAGAGAAGTGACACCGGTAAAGACTCATATATCTTTAGATATAAGGCCTAACTTTTTCCCCGAGGATTACTCAGCAAATCCAAAGGCTTTTTTTGGTTATATAGCAACTGTGATAAGTTCTCCTAAAGATATGAAGGGTAAGATTGTCTTTCCTTTTGGAAGATGGGTAAGCGTCTATGGAAGATTCAAGTTGAATGGAAGGGTCTATGAGATAGGAGAGGGAAATTCGGTAGAAGTTGAGCTGAATCAGGGTGATAACTTTTTCTTAATGGATATTAGTGGGAGATACCATGAATTTTTTGTCCATATGGGATTTGACTTTGAAGATGAGGTTTCTTTTAAGGCTCCCTTATTCGAGGGTTATGAATTTGTTACTATAGGGCCCTTCGATAAGGAGGATATACTACTTATTGGAAAACCTGTGGACCATACAGTTAGAGAAACTACTGAGTATAGAAATATCTGGAATATCCAAAACATCGAAGAACTCTCTCAATATAGAGAATTTATAAAGCCTATCTTGCAAGAGCATACTTGCAGAGAGAATGTCTACACCCTTTCTACTGTGAAGAAGGTTTTAAGAGAATACGATATACCTTCCGATTATCAGAATTTGGTTATACCTAATGAGACTTACACTACTATTAAAGGAGTAGACGGAGATATTGAGTTTATAGTGGATTTTGGTAGGGAACTATCAGGTTTTGTTGAGTTTGACATAGATAGTCCTAAGGATGTTATTTTAGACCTTTACTTTTTCGAAAGTATGCATGATGGGATTATAGAAGATACCAATGGATTGAATAATACACTTAGGTATATAACCAAGGAGGGTAGGCAGTTGTACCGTTCTTTTGTAAGAAGGGGTTTTAGATATGTTATGGTGACTGTAAGAAATCTGAAGAGACCTCTAAAATTCTACTCTATAAGGACCTATCTCTCCACGTATCCTGTTGCAGAACTAGGCTCTTTCTATTCTAGTGATTATTTATTAAACAGAATATGGGAGATATCCCAGCACACTGAGAGGCTGTGTATGGAAGATACCTATGTTGATTGTCCTGCTTACGAACAGACATTTTGGGTAGGAGACTCTAGAAATGAGGCACTTATAAACTACTATATATTTGGCGCCTACGAGCTTTCTAAACGTTGTCTTAGATTGGTTCCGAAGTCTCTATATAGAAGTGTTCTACCAGAATCACAGGTTCCTAGTGGTTGGCAGAATATTTTGACCGCATGGACTCTATTTTGGATGAGTGCTTGTAAAGAGTATTACCTATTTACTGGAGATATGGATTTCTTAGATGAGATTTATCCCTCTCTAATAAAGACCGCTAAAAATTTTGAAAGGTTTATAAATGAGAAAGGATTACTTGAGATAACCGCTTGGAATATGCTAGATTGGGCTCCTATGGATACTCCTAACAGCGGTGTGGTGACTCATCAGAATGCCCTACTTGTAAAAGCCCTAAGAGATGTGGCGTATATTTCAGAGGTCTTGGGTAGAAACGAGGATAGAGATTATCTTTTGAGGTTTGCCGATAGTTTGAAGGAGGCTATAAATAGATATCTCTGGGACGAAGGGAATAAGGCTTATATAGATAGTATCCATAATGATGGGAGTTACTCAAAAGTTATCAGTCAGCAGACTAATATTATAGTGTATCTTTGTGATTGTGCAGAAGGCGAGAGAAAGGAACTATTAGAGAGATATCTAATTAATCCGCCAGAGCATTTTGTCAAAATAGGAAGTCCATTTATGTCTTTCTTCTATTTTGAAACTCTTACTAAGATTAATAGGATTGATAAGATACTAGAAGACATAAGGAGAGATTGGGGCTTGATGTTAGACTATGGAGCTACTACCTGTTGGGAGACGTTTATGGGCTTTATAAAGGATAGGCTAACTAGGAGTCACTGTCATGCCTGGTCTAGTGCTCCTGGCTACTTCTTACCAGCATACGTATTAGGGGTTAGACCCTTAGAACCTGGTTTTAAAAAGGTATTGATTCAACCTAATCTGTGTGGTTTGAAATGGGCTAAAGGTTCTGTTCCCACTCCATATGGGGTTATAGAGATATCCTGTAAAGAAGAGGATGATGGTATAGATGTAAAGTTAAAGCTTCCAGAAGGGCTATCTGCTGAGATAGTTCCTCCTAGTGGGAAGAAGATGATAATAAATGGAAAGGAACTCTAACCTATTAGACCTTTTTAAGTTTAACAGTATAGAAGAGGCTGAGAATCTACAGAGGTTATTATCCGAGAAGATTATCCTTACCGATAGATTCTCAGCCCTAAGGCTTATTGGTGGAGTGGATACTTCTTTCTCTAGAGATGGCAGAGTGCTATCAGTAATTGTAGTTATGGAATTTGAATCGCTAAAGTTAATGACAATCTCCTATCACCTTGATACAGTGGATTTCCCTTATATACCTGGTTTCTTAAGTTTTAGAGAGGGTCCCACTATTATAGAAGCTTGGAAGAAGCTAGAGGTTAAGCCAGACATTCTACTTGTGGATGGTCAGGGTTATGCTCATCCTAGGCATCTTGGAATAGCTTCTCATCTGGGAGTCGCCTTAGATATCCCTACTATAGGGTGTGCTAAGAGCCTTCTAGTTGGAAGATACGAAGAACCTGGTCCCTTAAAAGGAGATTTTACTCCTATACTGTATGAAGACGAAATGGTAGGGATAGCTTTAAGAACTAAGGATAATACTAAACCGGTATTTGTCTCTTCAGGACATATGGTATCATTTGAGTCTTCGATAGACATAATCTTAAAGTCTATAACGAGATACAGATTGCCAGAGCCCTTGAGATATGCTCATCAGTATAGTAAATCTATGCTAAAAGGAAGTGAAAGAAACTTATGAAAAAGAGAGTAGTTCTATTTTTGTTAGTTTCTATGTTATTTCTAAGCATCCAGATTTCTAGTAGTGATATCAAGATACCTAATTTCCCTAAAGGGAGATTAAGGATATACGATGAGGGAAAAGAATTAATAATTCCTATAGAAATAGCTAATAGGCCTGAACTGTGGAGTTTTGGTTTGATGTTTAGAGAGGATATCCCTTTGGAATACGGTATGCTCTTTATCTTCCCAGACGATGAAGATGGGGGATTCTGGATGAAGAATACCTATATACCATTAGACATAGCTTTCATAGATTCAAACAAGACAATATTTAACATACAGAGGATGCTACCCTGCACTGATGAAAACTGTCCTGTATACTATAGCCCAAAACCTTACAGATATGCTTTGGAAGTAAAGGCTGGTTTTTTTGAAAGATTCGGATTCAGAGAGGGAAGTAAGATACAGATTCTTTTCTGAGGAGGAGTTTTATGAATGTATCGGTTGTAGGAGAGCTTAATGTAGATATTATAATGAGAGGGCTAGAGGGATTTCCAGAATTGGATAAAGAAAAGTTAGCAGAAGAGGGAAGGATCACTTTAGGTAGCTCTTCTGCAATATGTGCGGTTGGGCTATCAAGACTTGGTGTTAGGGTGAATTTTATAGGTGTAGTTGGAGATGATATATTAGGTGAATATATAATAAGGTTCCTAAATAATGAGAGAATAAATACTCTTCGGGTGAGAAGACAAGCCAATGCTAATACTGGATTTACTGTCTCTTTGACTTATCCAGAGAATAGAGCTCTTATAACCTATACTGGAGTTATGGGAGACTTTACTATTAATAAAGAAGATATTGACTTTATAATCTCTAACTCTAGTCATTTACATGTATCTTCGTTTTTCTTACAGAAGAGACTACAACAGGATATAAAGAACCTGTTTTTGAGAGTTAAGGAAAGAGGTCTTACTGTCTCTCTAGACCCAGGTTGGGATCCAAAAGATAAGAACTGGATCGAGCTTAAAGAGCTTTTCCCTTTAATCGATATACTGTTTTTAAATGAGATAGAAGCTAAACGGGTTTATTCTAGTCTTTACGGAGAAGATGACGTTATAGATAGGATTATAGAAACTCTTTCCAAAGAGGTAAAGACATTAGTTATAAAACTTGGAGAAAGGGGTGCCCTGGCTGTAGCAGATGGTGATAAGTACTATATGAAAGGATTTAAGATCGATGTTGTAGATACTACTGGCGCAGGAGACGCCTTTAATGCAGGTTTCCTTTATGGAAGATTAAACGGTTACAGTATAGATAGGTCTCTCTTGATTGGAAATGCTTGCGGAGCATTGTCCTGTACTGGTATAGGGGGGACAACAAATCTCCCTACACTGAAAGGTTTGGAAGAGTTTATCCGAAAATCCTTGGGTAAAGAATAGATAATATCTCTAGTTTGGCTTGCATTATATAGAGAGATGTGCTAGATTTTAACATACCAAATATACCACTAGAATAAGGAGGAAGTATCTATTTGGGGTATGTAGAAGTCATATTTAAGTTTATATTGGCTATTGTTCTTGGAGGAATAGTAGGCTGGGAGAGAGAAACGGTCAATAAACCTGCAGGCTTAAGGACCTATATTATTGTCTGTCTTGGAGCTACCCTTATAACTATAGTATCTACTACTCTTACAGGTTCGGACCCAGGTAGAATAGCAGCTCAGATTGTTTCTAGTTTGGGAGTCTTAGGTGGGATAGTTGTTTTTAGGGAGGGACAGCATATAGTTAGAGGTATCACTACAGCAGTTAGTATGTGGTTTATGGGGGGAGTTGGAGTAGCTGTAGGGGCAGGAAAATATTTCCCTGCTATAATCTCTACTCTGGCTTTATATATAATACTAGTCTTCTTAAAGACTCTAGAAGGTAAGTTACTTGGGCATGGGAAGGGAAAGATACTTGATATAAAGGCAACAAATAGACCAGGACTTATTGGTGATATCGGTAAGATACTTGGTGCTTATAATGTGGATATAGTAGATATAAAACTTCAAATAACAGAAGATATTGCTGATATAGTCTTACAGGTTGCCTCTCCAGATAAGTTTGAGCCTTCAGAGATGTTATGTGAGGTACAGAAACTAGAAGGGATAAGGTCTCTAAGGTGGGACTAATTGATTATACTACAGCATTTTTCCATTTTCCCATTCTAAATCTGGCTAGATAGAGTAATCCCCTTATTGCAAAGTCTATACATACCGCTATCCATACCCCATATATATTTAGGTTAAAGAATCTGTTCAGCAAGATAGCTAGCACGATTCTAAAACACCATATACCTATAAATGTTGTTATGGTTACATAGATTATGTCCCCAGCCCCTCTAAGAGAGGATGAGATAACCGAGACAAGACATAGGAATGGAAGGGATAGAGATAATATCTTAATGGCAAAGTTTCCTATCCTTATTATCTCTGGGTCTAAGGAATAGATAGATACCAACTGTTTAGAGAATGTAAAACTTATACTACCCAGAAGACATATAAGAATTAGGCTCATTTTTAATATCCTTTTTACATATTCTTCTGCAAGAGTGGGTTTTAACGCCCCAAGACTCTGTCCTACTAAGGTTGTAGCTGCCATAGAAAAGCCCCATACTGGCATAAACGAGATAGAATTGATCGACATACCTATTTGGTATACTGCTATAGCTATCGTTCCCATTCCTGAGATTATAACCTGAAGAATTAAGAAGCCTCCCTGCATAATAAACTGTTCTAAAGCAGCAGGGATCCCTACCCTAAGCATTCTCTTTATAATATGAAAGTTGAAAGAGATTCTTTTCCTTATTTCAAGAGGAATGACCTTATTCTTTATCAACGATGTGAATATAATTATACCCCCTATGGTTCTAGCTATAGATACTGCAATCCCGGCTCCTATAAGACCCAGAGGTTTTACCGATATAAGATTGGTATTTATACCAAATATTAATATGGCGCTCAGTATGACGTTAATGATATTGACTATGTATGCAACCTTCATTGGGGTTTTGGTATCTCCAGCTCCTCTAAGGACACCACTTATTATGGTATTTATCAACAGAAAAGGAAATGAATAGAGGATCAATCTGAAATATAGAAGAGCTAGTTTAATAACCTCTCTATCTGCCTGAGAGAAGAGGATACTAAGTATCTTGTCCGCAGAGGTATAACAAAGTATTGTTACCGCTACAGAGGAAAATATAGCTATGATTAATGATTGTCTGACCGCCTCTTTAGCTCCCTTCATGTTTTTCTCTCCTATCAATCTTGCTACTAGGACTGTACTTCCAGTAGATAAGGCTGTAAATAGAGCCAGTATAAAGTTTGTAAGTATATTTATGAGTCCTACCGCAGAAAGGGCTTCTTTACCGATTCTTCCCACGAATACAGTAGAAACTACCCCCACTACCATAATAAGTATCTGTTCTAAGGTAGCGGGGATCGCTAAGTCTAGTATATTCTTCTTTAATACATCATTAGTAGGTGTTACATTACTAGTTAAGTTATCCTCTTTATTCCTTACAAGACTTGTTTCTTTCTCCAATGTTTAAGCCTCTTACAGAGTAAATTTCCAATAGCTAATTATAACATAGACAAATAGTAGTATATAGTATTATAATTTTAGGAAAGACATGAAAGGCGGGTGATAGAATATGAGAATTCTAGCGGTAGGTGCTCACCCAGATGACTTAGAGCTACTTTGCGCTGGAACCCTAGTAAAGTATAGAAAACAGGGCCATACTGTAATTATGGCACATATGTGTAAGGGAGATAAAGGACATTTCACCATTCCGCCAGAAGAATTATCAAAGATAAGGGCAGAAGAGGCTAAAAGTTCTGCAGAGCTTATAGGAGCAGAGATTATATCTGGAGGATTTCCTGACTTAGAACTCCTCATAAATGAGGAGACAAGAAGAGTGGCTGTTGATATTATAAGAAGGGCGAAACCAGACCTTATTATAACCCATTATCCGGAAGATTATATGATTGACCATGTAAATACCTCTAAGCTTATAATAGATGCAAGCTTTATTGCTACTCTCACCCATTTTAAGACTGACTTCCCAGCCCATAATGTTATCCCGCCAATCTTCTTTATGGATACATTAGCTGGGATAAACTTCTTACCGACTGAGTATGTAGATATTACAGAGGAGATGGAGATGAAAGAAAAGATGCTCCTCTGTCATCAGTCTCAATATGTATGGTTGAGAGACCATGATCACATTGATTATGTGGACTTTATGAAGAGTCTATCAAAGTTTAGAGGGATTCAGTGCGGAGTAACATATGCTGAAGGGTTTAGACAGTATCAGGTTTGGGGAAGAATAGTCCCCAAAAGACTTTTACCGTAGGAGAGGAGGAATAGTAAGATGAGTTCTTTTAATTATGATTTGGCTTCATTCTTGCCTTTTAAGGACAAAGCAGTCTGTGAGCGTGTGAGGGCGATAAAGAAAGAGGAATTACCGAATCATCCTAATCCTGATTTTAAGATAAGGATAATAGAAGAGCCTGAGAGATTCTATCTGGAGTTTGCGTTGGACATAGTAAGGAGAATAAAGGAATCTCTAGAAGCTGGTAGAAGGCTTGTTATTATCTTTCCTGTTGGTCCTATGCCTCAGTATCCAATAGCTGCTAGGATAATAAATGAGATGAAATTGTCCTGTAAGCATGTCCATTCCTTTAATATGGATGAATATGCTGACCAGGATGGGAACACTGCCCCTATGAGTTGGGAAGGCTCTTTTCAAAGGGCAATGATGGAAAACTTCTGGGGTCTTATAGATGAGGACCTAAGACCTCCTATGTCACAGATACATTTCCCAACATCAGATATACTTAAGGACTATGGAAAGATGATAGAAGATTTAGGAGGGGCGGATGTCTGTTATGGTGGTATAGGATGGTGTGGACACATAGCCTTTTGGGAGGCACATCTTGGTTATGAGTTTGGTGATGACTTAGAAAGTTATAAGAAGGCTGGACCTAGAATAGTAGAGCTCCATCCTATGACGATAATGCAGAATGCATTGCACTCATTTTCTGGTGATTGGTCCTGGGTTCCACCTAAGGCAGCAACAATAGGTCCTGCGCAAATATTAGGGGCAAAGGAGAGAAGTTTCTGGCTTGATGGATATCTTGGTGGAGGGATATCCTGGCAGAGATTTATAGCAAGGTTAGTAGCCTATGGGCCTGTAAACACATTCGTCCCTGGTTCGATACTTCAGACCACCCCTACTACATATACAATAATTGGAGGTGTAGCAGAGGATTGTAAGATCTCGATGAGATAAAAGATTTTAATGGAGGATATAGTGAGTTCGAGAATTGCAGTATTAGAATGTACTCATTATGATAAGGATGAGATAAAGAGAATTATTTTGAAAGGTTTTGAGTTTATAGGAGAGCCAGAGGTAAAGGATAAAAGTGTTCTTCTAAAGCCAAATCTCCTTATGCCTGCCGAACCTCACTATGCGGTGACTACTCATCCTACCGTAGTAGAGGCTGTTGGTGAGATACTGGTAGAATTTGGAGCTAAGGAAATTCTAGTAGGTGATAGTCCGGGTAATGCTCTATCTAACATAGATAATCTTTATAGAAGAACAGGAATGTTATCTTTAGCTGAAAAGAAGGGTTTTAAGTTGGTTAACTTTTCTAAAGAAGGCATAGTTGAAGTGGAAAACCCTAATGGAGTAGTTCCTACTATACCCTTAACTAGGATAGTAAAAACGGTAGACTATATAGTGAACCTACCTAAACTCAAAACGCACAATTTTACACTGATAACATGTGCTATAAAAAATACATTTGGAACTATTCCTGGCTTTAATAAGTCTAAGTTTCACTCTATAGCTCCAAGTCCTAAGGAGTTTTCTAAACTTTTGGTAGAAATATTCCGTGCGGTAAGACCATCTCTCAATATTGTTGATGCCATAGAGGGTATGGAAGGGGATGGTCCCTCTGGTGGAACTCCTAGAAGATTTAATAGGATTCTGATGAGCTATGATGGGGTAGCTATAGATACTGTTGGGGGATGGATGTTGGGTTATAAACCCTACGAGATATATACAACTAAGATAGCAGGGGATATGGGTCTAGGTGTATCTTCTTTAGAAGATATCGAAATCTTTGGTGACAAGCTGGATAAACTTTTTGGTGCTGATGTGAAAAGGGTATCTACAGTTTACAACGTCTTAGAAAAGATATCCTCACCTATACTGAGTTTTCTCTCTAGAAGACTGGTAAAACTCATCAGGATTTATCCTGAGATAGATGATAGTAAGTGTATAAAGTGTGAGATATGCCTTAGAAGTTGTCCTAAAGGGGCTATTACTAGAACCAATAGTAAGATGACAATAGATTATAAGAAATGCATCTCCTGTTACTGTTGTCACGAATTGTGTCCTCAAAGAGCAATAAAGATAAGAAAGAATAAATTGGCAGAAATGTTGTGGCTTGCCAGGGATTAGGAGGCGAGAAATAGTGACTAATTTAGATATTACAGAAAAGATAAAGACGTTAGCTAAAGAGAAGGATGTAATTATCCTTGCCCATAATTATACTAGACCTGAGGTTCAGGATTTAGCTGACTTTGTTGGGGATTCCCTAGAGTTAAGTAGAACCGCTTCTAAACTTTCCTCTAAAGTCATTCTCTTCTGTGGTGTCTATTTTATGGCTGAGACCGCTTATATACTTTCACCAGATAAGACTGTTCTGATCCCAGATCCTTATGCAGGATGTCCAATGGCGGATATGATAACGGGAGAACAGTTGAGAAAACTAAAGGGAGACTATCCAAATGCCAAAGTGGTTTGTTATGTTAATAGTACTGCAGAGGTAAAGGCAGAGGCAGATATATGCTGTACCTCTGCCAATGCAGTAGATATAGTAAATAGGGTCGATTCTAATGATATAATATTTGTCCCTGATAAGAATCTTGGAGCTTATGTATCTAAAATGACAGGTAAAAGACTCATCCTGTGGCAAGGTTATTGTCCCATCCATGCTATGATAAAACCAGAAGATATTCTCCGTGCAAAACAGGAGCATCCATCTGCAAAGGTAGTTGTTCACCCTGAATGTTCACTAGATGTGATAGCTCTAGCGGATGCTGTAAGGAGTACCTCTGGTATGCTTAGATACGTCAAAGAGACAGATGCAAGGGAGTTTATTATTGGGACAGAGTCTGGAATCTTATATAGGATGAAGAAGGAAAACCCAGAAAAACAGTTCTTTCCTGTTAGAAGGGATACTATCTGCGTAAATATGAAAAAGATAACATTGGAGAAGATTTTAAACTCTCTAGAAAAGGATGAGCATAGGGTAACTGTCCCTGAAGATGTTAGAATTAGGGCTCTAAAATCTATAGAAAGGATGTTAATGTAAGATGAAGTGTCATTTCAGATTGATCTCTTTAATGTTAGTCTTTTCTTTTATACTCCCAAGTTTTGTTTATGCCCAATATATAAATCCTTCCTATCATTGGAAGGTTATAGAGACTAGCCATTTTATTATCATTTATCCAGAGGGATTTGAGGATATAGCAGAAGAGGCAAGTATAATAGCAGAGGATGTTCATAAATCTCTTGTCAAATTTATAAAACCCTCCTCTACAGATAAAACCGCCATTGTTCTCCTTGATAATAGTGATTTTGCTAATGGTTTAACTAACCCTTTAGATAAGTCCATAAGGATATGGTTAGTAAATCCAAATGAGCTAGAGATTGGAAGTAAGTTTGATTCCTGGCTTAGATTGGTAATTACCCATGAGTATATGCATATACTCCATTTAGACCAGGTAAGAGGAACTAGTAAAATCTTTAGAGATATATTTGGAAGAATTATATTACCAAACCAATTTTTACCCTATTGGATGATTGAAGGTTATACAGTTTATGCAGAGACATATTATGCGTCTGGAGGAAGGGCGAACGATACGCTCTTTGATATGTATCTTAGAGAGATGTATAGAAACAATAAATTGTTAGAGCCTGATCAGGTCAGTAGCTATGACTCCCTGAATAGCTGGCCCCTAGGGAGTGCGGTGTACCTCTATGGAGGAAGTATCTTTGAATATATTGCTAAGAAATACGGGGAGGATAAGCTAAAGAGGATAAGCGAACTTACCAGCTCTTATATACCAGTTCTTATGGGTCCAGACTTAGCTATAAAAGAGGTATTAGGGATAGACTATAAAACTCTATGGAGAGAGTGGAAGGATTATATAGGAGCAAGATATGACAAACAGATAGAAGAGGTCAAGAAGGAAGGTATTACCGATACTAAAAGGCTTACCAGGTGGGGATATAGGACATCTAGTCCAATAGTATCCTCTGACGGGGCTTTTGTCCTATATTCTTTTTCTAACCCTTACTATATGCCAGGTTTGAGAATGCTAGAATTAGGTGATGGAAAGGATACCTTTCTAATTAAGGGCGAAGTGTATGGTAAACCTGCTATCTCTCTAGACAGAAGATATGCAATCTACTCGAAGATTGATTATACAGATATATTTAATCTATATCTAGACCTCTATAGATTAGACCTGGGAAATAAAACCGAAGAAAGGCTTACAAAAGGACTTAGGGCTTATAATCCTGTATTCCTTTCAGAAAACACTATCCTTTTTTTAAGAAGGGATTCAGGTAGAGTAGATATAGGGATGATGAAACTAGATTCAAATAGTGTATCGACCTTCCTATCATTCTCAAGAGATACTCAAGTAAAAAGTATGTCTATTTCTCCAGATAGAAAGTTTTTGGCTCTCTCTATCTGGAAAGAGGGAGGATACCAAGATATCTACCTAATAGACTTAGAGAAAAAGACCCTTACTCAGGTAACCTCTGATAAGGCTACCGATGGTTCTCCGGAGTTTTCTAGGGATGGAAGATATATTATTTTCTCTTCAGACCGCTCTGGTATCTATAACCTCTATGCCTATGATATACAAGAGAAGAAATTTTATAGGGTAACAAATCTATTTGGCGGCGCATTTGAACCGACCATAAGCGAAGATAAGATTATCTTTATAGGCTACAGTTATGAGGGCTATGATGTATATGCTGTAGAGTATATGCCTAATATGTGGAAAGAGGTAGAGATAAAGAGAGAAGAAATACCTGAAATTACTAAAGAGATAAAGCTTTCTTATACTAGTAGAGATTATAGGTCCTTAGATTATATACTCCCAAGGTTTTGGATACCTTTACCCTTTGGATTCCTTACTTATGGACAAGACTATCTAGAGCTCAACACATATTTTATTACCTTTCTGTATGATATATCTAACAGAGTCCCTGTATTTTCTTTCGACTACTCGAGAAGACTGTATAACTTTTCATTGAATCTGAATATAAACTACGATGGGGACAATGATACAGAGATGTTATATCTATCTCTCCCCTTAAAGGTCTCTCTTTTTGATGTAGAAAATCTTTATGTGGGACTGACTAGAACTAAATCGAATGATATAAATTATAGCCTTTTTGGGCAGTGGAATTATAGCAATATAGATGGAAATGATTACTTCATTCTAAGAAGAGATGCTTTACTTTATACAGAGCTGAGCCTAGATCCTAATACGAGTGCAGTAGCGACTATAGGTTCTTGGAAAGGTAAGATAGGTAGACCTGGGAGTCTGCAACCTTCGCTTGGTCTAAATTTGACGTTAGGTGTTAGTAATATCCCAGATTGCTTTAGTCTAGGAGGCGAGAATGAGACATTTGCCCTTCATGGTTATGAGGCTGGGGTGGACAGAGGCTCTACTGCTTTTGTTGGAAGCATATGGTTAGAGAAGCCTATTACTAGCATATACAGAGGTTTAAAACTTGGAGAGGTCTTTCTTGAAGATGTTAAAGCCAAGCTTTATTTAGAGTCTGGAATTGCTGGAAATGATATCTATACTGCCAGACTGAGAGGTTGTGTTGGTGGAGAGCTGAGTGTCTCTACCTCAATAGAATATGGTATGGTACCGTTAAGATTAGGGTTAGGTGTTTCTAAACCTTTAGAGAGTGAATACCCTGCTAAGATATACATAATATTGGAAGGAGGTTTTTAGGGATATGTTCTTTATAGGTATAGACCTTGGAACAAGTGGAGTTAAGGTTCTTTTAATAGATGAAAAGGGTGAGGTTGTAAGTAAAGGAGAGGAAGAGTATCCTCTCTATACACCAAATCCCGGATGGACAGAACAGGACCCTCAGGAATGGTGGTCTGCAACTAAAACAGCTATTAGGAAAGCTATTAAGGATGTAAATCCTAATGAGATAAAGGGGATAGGATTGACTGGACAGATGCATGGGTCTGTATTTTTGGACGATGATGGTAATGTTATAAGACCTTGTATACTTTGGAATGACCAGCGTACTTATAGAGAAGTAGAAGAGATAATGGAGAGGTTCAAGGATAAGGTCGTAGAATGGATTGCCAATCCTGTTCTTACAGGTTTTACCCTTCCTAAGATAGTCTGGCTAAGGAAGAATGAACCTGAGAATTTTAGTAAGGTTAGAAAGATTTTACTTCCCAAGGACTATATAAGGTTTAAGTTGACAGGGGAGTATGCTACGGAGGTTTCAGATGCCTCTGGAACTGCCTTATTTGATGTAAAGAATAGGACTTGGTCTAGGGAAATGATAGAAGCAATGGGGCTTTCACTGGAGCTATTCCCAAAGTGTTATGAAAGTCCAGAGGTAACTGGATATGTTACCAGAGAGGTGGCAGAAGAGACAGGATTAAAAGAGGGGATACCTGTAGTTGGAGGTGGAGGAGACCAAGCAGCCCAGGCGGTAGGGATGGGGATTGTTCATTCATACGATACATCAGTAACTCTTGGCACTTCAGGGGTAGTATTTTCAGCCATAAATGAAGTCTTTGTAGACCCAAGATTGAGGACACATACATTCTGTCATGCAGTCCCTGGTATGTGGCACATAATGGGCGTTATGCTCTCTGCTGGAGGTTCTTTGAGATGGTATAGGGATACCTTTAGTGAGATGGAGACCAGTATAGCTAGACTCTTAAATAAAGACCCTTATGAAATACTTACAGCAGAAGCAGAAAGGGTAAAACCAGGATCAGAAAGACTTCTCTTTCTCCCATACCTAACAGGAGAGAGATGTCCCTATCCAGACCCATTTGCTAGAGGTGTATTCTTTGGTATAGGCTTAAACCACAGTAGGGCTCATTTTGTTAGAGCTATCATAGAAGGAATCTCTTTTGGATTGAACGATTCCCTCAATATCTTAAGAGAACTTGGTGTAAAGCCAAGTATGGTTAAGGTTTCAGGGGGAGGAGCAAGGAGTCTATTGTGGAGAAAGATATTGGCTAGCATCTTTCAGCTTCCAGTTGCAACTATAAATGTTACAGAAGGTGCTGCCTTCGGTTCTGCCCTTTTAAGTGCGGTAGGAATAGGGCAGTTTGGTAGTGTTATAGAGGCAGTTGAGAATATTGTAAGGATAACCGATGTAACTGAACCAGAGCCTAATTGGGTGAAGATTTATGAAGAGCTATATCCGTTATATAAGAAACTATATGAGGATTTAAAAGAGGATTTCAGATTTGGCTTGTAAAAAGGGGACGCTAGTCCCCTTTAAATATTCCTTTCTATCGTACTCTTTAATAAAAGAGGGTCTAATCCTGCTCTTCTCATCTGTCTACAAAAGCTACATATATCTTCGGTTGTTGGTTGACCACAGATTTTACAGTTAGAGATAGATAATGTCTCTTGTTTTTCTACGAAATATCTTTTTCCCCTTTCTAAGAATCCAAAGTAAAATTGCGCTTTACTCCCAGGTGAAGATGCCTCTAGCTGACTGAGTAGTTCCTTGTAAACGAGGGATTGGGCCTTCTTCGATAGAGGACATCTCTCTGAGACATAGTTTATACATTTAATATCACAATACTTAGTGGTTTCTTCGTCAGTTACTCTACACAATGGCTTTGCCTTACGTGAAAATCCCAACTCTTTTGGCATTATAGGAAACTGTGATCTTAGATATTCTATCTGCCAATGGAGAACATTCCCTAATAGAGATGCTGATTCGTCGTCTAGGTTGTGACCTGTAACTATCACATCATAACCGACTAATACTGTAAAGAGGTTCATTATGTATCTCTTTATCACTCCACAAGTAGAACAGTATGATCTATTATTCTTCCTAGCGATATAGGTTATGCTAGTTTGATAGATATCTTTTAGGTTTACTTCATAGCACTTTACACCTCTACTAGAGGCAAAGGTTCTTACCTTTTCCTTAGAGATAATCGAATATTCTCCTATCCCTATGTCTATATGGATTCCATCCGCCGTGTATCCTAAATCTAGCAGTATATCCCAAAGGGCAAGACTATCTTTCCCTCCGGAAACAGCAACTAGAATCTTTTCTTCTCTAGTAAACATTTTGTAATACTCTATAGCTCTCTCTACCTGTTTTCTCATATATTCTAAGTAGTGTTCCTCGCAGAATGCCGAATTATGTCTACGTATATAGATAGAGGCAGGACCCTTACATTTTATACACCACATAATCTTGAACACCTCCATAGGGATATTGCATAGTATCTACTATAAAAATTATAGTATAATTGTTATAATTATTTTTGAGCATTTGTCTTTACTTGTATTGGACATTTTATCGTGCTATAATTTTGGCAAGATTTTTAGGAGGCGAAGAATGGATTATAGTAAAACTCTAAATCTACCAAAAACAAACTTTGCAATGAAGGCTAATCTCCCTGAGAAAGAGAGGGAGATACAGAGATATTGGGGTGAGATAAGATTATACAACTTGATAAGGGAAAAGAGGGTAGGTAAGCCTAAGTTTATCCTACATGATGGTCCCCCTTATGCCAATGGGGACATACATATGGGGCAGGCTTTAAATAAAATAATGAAAGATATTATCCTGAGATACCATACAATGTTAGGAGAAGATGCCCCTTATGTGCCGGGTTGGGATACCCATGGACTTCCAACAGAACAGCAGGTAGCTAAGACGACTAAGAAAGATAGAAGGTCTATAGATCCTCTAGAATGGAGAAAGGAATGTAAGGACTTTGCTAGTAAATATATAGATAGACAGAGAGAAGAATTTAAGAGACTAGGTGTGATTGGAGATTGGGATAACCCATATGTAACCTTTGATCCTGCTTATGAAGCCTCGCAGATAAGGGTATTTAAAGAGTTAGTAAAGAAAAAACTCGTTTATAGAGCATTAAAGCCTGTATACTGGTGCTATCATTGTGAGACATCTCTAGCGGAAGCCGAGATAGAGTATAAAGAGGTTACATCTCCATCTATAATAGTCTCTTTCAAGTTGATATTGGATGGAAGAGGAGATAGTATTCTTAAAGATAAAGCCCCCATCTATATACCCATATGGACCACAACACCTTGGACCCTTCCTGGAAATACTGCAATAGCCTTAAATCCAAATGCAAGGTATCTCCTTATAGAAGCAGATAGAGAAAGATTCATCATTGTAAAAGATAGATTCTCCGCTATTAAGGAGCTTATAGGATGGAAGGATGTGACTATACTTGGAGAGTTCCTGGGAAAGGATTTGGAAGGATATAGAGCAATACACCCATTTGAGGATAGAGAGGTTCCTCTCATTTTGGGTGAGCATGTCTCAACAGAGGAAGGAACCGGTTTGGTTCATACTGCGCCTGGGCATGGTCCAGAAGACTACGAAGTAGGTTTGAGGTATAATCTGCCGATTCTCTCTCCTGTTGATGAACTGGGTAAATTTACTACAGAGACCCTAGGGCTCAAGGGAGTCAATGTGGTGGAGGCTAACAAGATCATCATTTCCTATCTAGAGAATAATGGAACGCTTTTATATAGTGGTACTGTTAACCATGACTATCCTCACTGTTGGAGATGTAGAAAGCCTGTCATATTCAGGGCAACTGAACAGTGGTTTATAGATGTTAACAGCTTTAGAGATATAGCATTAAAGAGCTTAGATGATGTTGAATGGATTCCCCCCTGGAGTAAGAACAGGATGGTTGGTATGTTAGAGGTAAGGCCAGACTGGTGTATCTCTAGGCAGAGGATATGGGGAGTTCCATTACCTATATTCTATTGTAAGAGTTGTAACTCTCCTCTTCTAGATGCAGATGTGATAGAGCATATAGCTAAGATTTTTGAGAAAGAGGGATCTGACGCCTGGTTTAAGTATCAGGTGGAGGAATTGCTCCCAGAAGGAACTATCTGTCCAAAGTGTGGTTCTAGGGATTTTGTGAAGGAAAGAGATATAATGGATGTATGGTTTGATTCAGGGTCAAGTTTTGCAGGGGTTCTAAAGACTCATAAAGACCTCAAATTCCCATCAGATATGTATCTAGAGGGAAGCGACCAACATAGAGGTTGGTTCCAGACATCTTTACTTCTATCCATAGCTACCGAAGGTGTTCCACCATATAAAAAGGTTCTTACACATGGCTTTGTTGTCGATGAGGCTGGGAAAAAGATGTCTAAGAGTTTAGGTAATGTTATAGATCCACAGGATATAGTAAATTCTCTAGGGGCAGATGTCCTAAGACTTTGGGTAGCCTCTTCTGATTTTCGTTCAGATATAAAGGTCTCTAAAAATATCCTCAATCAGATAGTAGATGCCTATAGGAAGGTGAGAAATACCATTAGATTTATGCTAGGAAACCTATATGACTTTGACCCAGAAGGTGATGCAGTATCTCTAGATAAACTAGATATACTAGATAGGTGGGTTTTGTCAGAATGGAACGAATTATTAGATAGAGTAAGAAAGGCATATGATGAGTATGAGTTTCATGTAGTATTCCATAGTGTACATAGCTTCTGTGTAAATCAGTTGAGTTCATTCTATTTAGATGTTATAAAGGATAGACTGTATGTTGACCTGCCTAACTCACCTAAGAGACGTTCTGCTCAGACAACCTTGTATTATATATTGAAAGGTATGCTAAGAATATTAGCTCCCATAGTAGTTCATACTACCGAAGAAGCTTGGCAACATCTCCCCGGTAAGAAGGAGATTAGTGTTCATTTAGAAGATTGGCCCGATAAATATCCAGTAACACTCAACTCAGAAGAGATAGTGATGTGGAAACATTTCTTTACAGTAAGAGATGAAGTAAATAAAAAACTAGATGAAGCAAGACAGAATAAGGTTATAGGAAATAGCCTTGAAGCAAAACTAAAGTTGACTCTTCCTGAAGATACATATTCCTATATATCCAAGTTCGACAGATATTTAGGCGAATTACTCTTAGTGTCTGAGGTAGAGATTTTTGCTAGTGAGAGCGACCATAAGATAGATGTAGAGATAATTCCTCTCGAGTATGGTAAGTGTCAACGTTGCTGGATGTATACCCCTGATGTTGGAAAGGATGAGAGATATCCTGATCTATGTAAAAGGTGTATATCCGTTATAGAGAACATTATCGGTGAAGGTGAATGTAAATGAGTATAGATGTTAGTTATTTTAAAGGACTACTGTTAGCCAAGAAGAAAGAGATAGAGCATACGTTGAAGAATATAAAGGAACTTTCCTCTAGTAAAAGCGAAATAGAATTGATAGGAGAGCTTTCTAGCTCTGATGACCATTTGGCAGAGTATGCCTCAATAGTATATGAGCATGAGAACACGCTAACAGTTGAAAATATTCTAAAAGATATATTAGGTCAGATTGAGCTAGCCCTAAAAAGAATAGATAACGGAACGTATGGTATATGCGAGATATGCAAGAAGCCTATAGGCGAAGAGAGATTAAAGGCGATTCCTTACGCTACAATGTGTGTAAGGTGTAAATCTGTAAAAGAGAAAAGTGTCAGGAAGTAGCTCTGGCATCATTGTAGGAATTGTTATACTTATACTAGATAGAGTCTTAAAGGCGTTATCTACTAAATATCTTTTGACTAAAGATATAGTAATAGGTAATGGTCTACTGAGGTTGACCCATGTAAGAAACCCTGGAGCTGCTTTTGGTTTCCTTCCCTCTCAGAGGGGGCTTATTATTTTTGTCTCTATCTTGGCACTTATATTTATAATTAGACTTTTTAGAAAGGTCAGTTATAAGAATTTGTATTTCTCTATAGGATTTTGGGTTTTGATAGCAGGTATTTTAGGGAACCTATTTGATAGGATATTTTTAGGTTATGTTATAGACTATGTGCAGATACTAAATTCACCAATATTCAATATCTCCGATATAGCTATACTCATTGGTATGGCTATAATATTATTTTTCTCTTAGAGGGAGGTTAAGATGCGACCGATACTACTACAGATTGGTAATTTCACTATAAGGTCTTGGGGATTAATGGTGATGTTAGGTATCATTGTAGGCGTTCTATTAGCTATGAGAGAGGCTGAGAGAAAGGGAATAAATCCGGAGCATATAATAGACCTAACAATTATCTTAATCCTATCAGGTGTAGTTGGTGCAAGAGTGGTATATGTCTTGACTAACTTCAGTGAGTATAGGAATAATTTGAGTTTGGCATTTTCTATAAGGTCTGGTGGCTTAGCCTGGCCTGGAGCATTTTTATTTGGCTTAATAGCTACTATCTTTTTTGTAAGATGGCGTAAACTTTCATTTTGGGCTATAGCAGATATACTGACTCCTTATATGGCTTTAGGATACTCTATAGGAAGGATAGGATGCTTTCTTAATGGGTGTTGTTTTGGTAGAATAACAGAGAAAACATGGTATAGCATTTATATGCATGGTGCCTATAGGTATCCAACCCAGCTTATATCGTCTCTAGCGTCCTTTATCATATTCCTCTTTCTTGTTACTAGGTCTTGGGATGATAAGCCTGGAAAAAGATTTTTGACTTATATAATACTCTACTGCATATATAGGTTCTTGGTAGAATTTCTTAGGTATAACAGTAAATATATATTAGGGTTGAGTGTAACTCAGTGGGGAATGCTAGCAACTATGCTAGTAACTGCTGTTATCTTGTATGGAAAGAGTGCTAACTGGAAGAGAAGGACGGCTTGATATCATCTTAAAAGAGTTATTCCCAGACCTATCTAGAGAGAAGATTAAAGATATTATAGAGTCTGGTAAGGTATCTGTTGATGGAAGAATTATTGTCAAGCCTAGTTTTAAGGTTAAGACTGACTCAGTTGTCAAAGTCGAAGAGGTTGATATTCATGAGAATACCCTTCAGCCTTATGATTTGCCTATAAACATAGTCTATGAAGACGAAAGTATTATAGTAGTAGATAAACCTGCCGGATTGGTTGTTCATCCTGCTCCCAGTGTGAAAGAACCTACGTTAGTTAATGTTCTTATAGGGAAGACAACTTTAGCCCCAGTAAATAGTATTAGACCAGGGGTGGTACATAGACTAGATAAAGACACATCTGGGTTGATGGTCTTAGCAAAGACATTTCAGAGTTATAATAATCTAGTCAAGCAGATACAGGA
This sequence comes from bacterium, assembly GCA_014360335.1. GTDB lineage: Bacteria > DUMJ01 > DUMJ01 > DUMJ01 > DUMJ01 > DUMJ01. The sequence continues at coordinate 29,990 of JACIXS010000095.1, forward strand.
TAGAAAAGTAATCAAAGAATACATAGCAGTTGTTCATGGAAGGCCTAAATCTGGGTCTATAAGTGTTCCCATAGGGAGGTCTCCTTCGGATAGAACAAGGATGAAGGTATTGCCTTCTGGTAGAATAGCCATTACTCACTATGAAGTCTTAGAGGTTATAGGAGATTATTCTATTTTAAAGATTAGAATAGAGACAGGAAGAACACATCAGATAAGGGTTCACCTGGCTTATATAGGACATCCAGTGGTTGGAGATAAGATCTATGGAATAGAAAGTAAGGAAAGGCTTATAGATAGGCAGGCATTACATTCTTCTAAATTATCCTTTTTACATCCAATAACACAAGATAGATTAGAATTTTCCTCTCCTCTTCCAAAAGATATGGAGAATCTGATAGAAGAACTACGGAGGCGAAGTTGAATAGACTTATAGCAACCTGTATCTTAGTGGGAATAATTCATATGACTGATACCCTATCCTTATCTGTAAGATGGGTTGGAGTAAAGGTGGGTAGAGTAGTTACAGCTGCTAGTCTATTTAATATATTGGTTCTTGTCTCTAGAACCGCTAACCTATTACAGGCTCCTATGGTTGGAAAGATGGTTGACCTTTCCATTAAGAATCACGAGACTCTATCTCTTCTAATTAACTTTAGAATTATAATACTTTCGACTACGCTTGGAACAGTAGCTGGCATACTTCTTATGCCAACCTTTATAAATATCTTTGGAAAGCTTATCCTAATTTTTGAGAAGGAAGGGTCTATCCTGCGATTATTTCTAAAGATATTTAACCCTAAAAGTTTTGCAAACTCTCTTGATGATATAGTTATCCCTAAACGAGAGATTATTGGAAGGGATATCTTTGAAGGTATCCCAAAGAAATTCTTCCTTTTCCAGTTACTTATTACAGGATTCTACACCATAGGTGTCTTAAGCGCACTCTATGCGGGAGCTATAGTCCCTCAGTATCGAGTTACAGCCAGTCAACTTTCTGGTATAATAAATGGTATAGCTACGGTGTTATTTATGGTTTTTGTTGACCCTTCTGTTGCGGTTATAACTGATCAGGCTTTAAGACAGATAAGACCACAGAAGGATGTAAGGAGTATAGTTATAATTTTGACTATAGCAAGACTTATGGGGACTATATTGGCTCAATTATTGATAGTCCCCTGTGCCCGTCTAGTAGCACTGGTTGCTACTAAGATGTAAGAAAAGGAGGCTGTGAGATGCTTTCTATAGAAGAGGTCATTCATATATAAAGATTAGCAAGATTAAAGCTTAATGATAAGGAA
>JACIXS010000096.1 GCA_014360335.1 bacterium
GAGATAACCCTTATAACTAACCAGTGGGTAAACTCATACAAGAGACTAGTTCCAGGATACGAAGCTCCCGTATATATATCTTGGGCATTGAGGAATAGGTCAGACCTGATAAGAGTCCCTATGTATAAACCAGGAAAGGAAGAAGCTACTAGGATTGAGTATAGAGCACCTGACCCTGCCTGCAATCCATATCTAGCCTTCGCAGTAATGTTATCCGCTGGGCTCGAAGGGATTGAAAAGAAGTATCCTCTTCCTGATCCAGTTGAGGAGAACGTCTATCATATGAGTGATGAAGAAAGAAAAGCTAGAGGTATAGAAAGCCTACCTGGTAGTCTCATAGAAGCTATAGAAATTACAGAAAAGAGCGAACTAGTAAAGAAGGCTTTAGGAGAACATGTATTTACAAACTTCATCGAGAATAAGAAGATAGAATGGGACAATTATAGACGACAGGTAACAGGATACGAACTAGAAACCTACCTTCCTGTTCTCTAGATATGGAATAGCTGGGGTGGATATCCACCCCAGCTAAATAAAATATGAGAGTAGCAATAGCGCAGATAAACCCTACAGTAGGGGACTTAAAGGGTAATATAGAAAAGATTAGTAGAGAGATTAATAGGGCGAAGGGTTTATCTTCTGACCTTGTTATATTCCCAGAGTTATCAATAATAGGTTATCCTCCAAGAGACTTAATCTACAATGTAGAATTGGCAGGTTCTATAGAAAGGATACTAAAAAATTCCATTATCCCACTGAGCTACGACATAGGAATTATTATAGGAAGCCCTTCTTATGATAATAATATCTACAATTCTGCCCTCTTCTTCTACGAAGGAAAACTATTCTTTAGACAGGATAAAACGCTCCTACCAAGTTATGATGTCTTTGACGAGACGCGATACTTTAAACCCGCCCAAAATATCTCACCTATAACATTCAAAGGTGAAAGACTAGGTATAACTATCTGTGAAGATATATGGAATGATAAAGATTACTGGAATAGAAAATTTTATGAGATTGACCCTGTGGAGAAACTTGTCCTACAAGGTATAGATATCATCATAAATATATCTGCTTCTCCGTATCATTATGGGAAGAAGACA
>JACIXS010000097.1 GCA_014360335.1 bacterium
AGAATAGGCTTTTCTCTATAGAAACTCTTTATAACCTCTACCGAGATGCCAGCATTCTCAGGAGAGGAAGGACCTGGAGATATAACTATCCCCGAAGGATTTAATCTTCTAATCTCTTCTATAGAGATGGCATCATTTCTAAATACTACTACATCTTCTCCTAACTCCTCTATATACTGAACAAGGTTATAGGTGAATGAATCGTAGTTATCTATAAGAAAAATCATCTCTGCCTCCTTGCCAGTTTTAATGCTTCTATCATTGCCTTCGATTTATTGATAGTCTCATAGTATTCAGCCTCTGGGTTAGAGTCATAAACTATCCCTGCACCAGCCTGTGTATAACCAATATCATCTTTTATAAATACGCTTCTTATAGCTATACAGGTATCCATATTGCCGTCAGGTGTTATATATCCTACCCCTCCGGCATATGGTCCCCTATTAAATGGCTCTAACTCTTCTATTATTTCCATCGCCCTCACCTTAGGTGCTCCAGAGACGGTCCCAGCAGGAAAACTAGCTTTAAGTGCAGAGACACAGTCTAAGTCAGACTTTAACTTGCCCTTTACACTACTTACTATGTGCATTACATGCGAGTATCGCTCTATTTCCATTAACTTTTCTACCCTAACCGTTCCAGGTTCAGAGACCCTTCCAACATCGTTTCTACCAAGGTCTACCAACATAATATGCTCAGCCCTCTCCTTTTCGTTACTCAATAGTTCTTCTTCTAATCTCTTATCCTCTTCTAAATCAATGCCTCTCCTTCTTGTACCAGCTATAGGTCTAACCTCAACTATGCGGTTTTCTACCCTTACTAGAACCTCTGGAGATGAACCAATAATATATGTATCCTTAAATTTCAAAAAGAACATATATGGGGATGGATTTATAAATCTTAAAGCCCTATAAAGTTGAAGTGGGTCTATCTCGTTAGCATCAAAGAGGAACCTTTGAGATAGGACTATCTGAAAAGCCTCGCCCATCTTTATATAATCAACAGCGGTTTCTACAGCCCTTTCAAAATCATTTTTAGAAATAACCCTCTCTATTCTTAGGTCATCCTGAGAGTTAAAACCGTTAATACTAAATCTCGGTAGATTAAGTATATCCAAGGCGTAGGAGAGTTTCTCACAAGCAGAATTATAGATATTAGATTCATTACCGCTAATAGTTACATCGGTAATAGCACTCATTCTATTCTTTACATGGTCAAAAGCAATGACAAAATCGGGTCTGATAAATGCGCCCAAAGGGAATCTTATGACATCTTTACTAGGGGAATAGGGAATCCTTTCTATACATCTTACCGCATCGTAGCTTATATAACCTACTAAACCTCCCCAGAATCTAGGAAGACCAGGGAAAGAATATACGTCTTTTTCTAAAGCCTTTCCTAGGACAAGAAATGGGTCATCATATACCTCGTATACCTCTCGAGGAGCCCATCCAAGGAAAGAATACCTACCAAGGTACTCCCCTTTTTCTACACTCTCTAAGAGAAAGACATATGGATGGGAAATAACCCTAGACAAAAGTCCAATAGGAGTCTCTGTATCCTGCAAAACCTCTTCAAAAACGGGAAATACTCTATACTTATCTGCCAAAGAGAAGAACTCTTCTCTTCTCATCTTGCCTCATCTCTCCTTTCTCAACTTAACCTAAGCTAAAAGTTGCCTAAGAGTATAACATACGAATCAATACCCTGTCAAAAACTATTCGAACTTTATATGGTAGACAAATTTGACATTACTCTTCTTAGCGTTGTTAGGCTTTCCTATAAAGGAGTTATAATTCTTAGCTAGTCGTTCTAAGACATTCATTTTCTCTTTATTTTTTTCTATCTCTGACTTAGCAGTCTTTATTCCTTCACGCACCATATTGAGGCCTGGTATCATAACAAAACCAACAGCTCCACCTTCAGCTATCGCATTTAAGCTCATCTGTATCCTTGACAAACTAGCGATTATATTCTTGATACTATCTAAAGGTATATCTGAGGAGAGCTTATACATCTCTAGACTACTCTCTTTAAGAGACTTTACTCTTGATTTTAGAGACTCTAGTTCCTTTTTTTCTTCCTCTAGTAAAACAAGCAAATTCCCATTATTGTCTTCTTTAGCAAGATTTATCATCTTCTTATTCCTTTCTATCATCCTATCTATACTCTTATCTAGCTCATTTAATGACTTAATCTGCATATCCAAGCTATCCCTTACCTTACCTATATTATCTAGAGAATCTTCTAGGTTATCATTATTTATAGTACTCCCTATCTCTTGAGCCATCTGCTTTAGTAGGTCCTGCTGGAATTTGAGTATCTGGTCTATCTGTTCTATACCGCTTGTATACTCACTAATACTGTTGAGTAATCCTGCTAAGGCTGGAGAGGACGGCATTAATACTATTTGTATAGAATCTAAAGATATCTTATCCATACTTACCTCTAGCCAACCCTTAAAATCGGGCTGGGGCATCCCCATTAGGTTAACTGTTATATTACTCCCAGCAGTTGTAACTGTCCCTCCAGTAGAAACCTTAATATCTTCTATCTTAGAGGCAGGAAAGTTAGTAGTTATTATAACGGTAAATGGGGTATAAACCTCTTCTAACTCATCCTTTATCTTTACCTTATTTACAGCTCTATTTTTTAGAGCAAATTCAATCCTTAATGTCCCACTCTTATCTTTTACATCCCTATACTGAACCTTCTTATTGTTAAGATAGTAGGTAACACCAAGAGATACAGGAGGCTTTTTGTCTGTCTCTCCCCTATAATATATGTCTGATCTACCACTAACCTTGCCTTCTATCTTTACATTATTTCCTTCTATTGATACCTTTCCATCTCCTAATAACTTTCTAACATTTCTAAGTCTAGTAGCACTATCATAGACAACATAGTTACCCTCTCCCTCTATTCTTATCCAATCTATAACAACAATCTTTTCTATGTTCCCATTAGAGTCTGTGATAATATAGACAGTCTCATCATCAGAAACGGAAATATTATTAGAAAAAGATAGTGGTACATTGTAGAAGAACAGAATAAACAACACAAACAAAACTTTGACATAAATTTTAACTCTTCTCATCCTTATCCTCACTCCATTTACATGATGTAAATCTAAAGACCTTATCTAGTATAACCAAAAGAGCCGGTAGGATAAACAAAACAATCAGAAAACTCAGTAATCCACCCCTAGCGAGACTGCCCATAGTAAGTCTTATGAGTTTTATATTACTAAAAATACTAGCAGGTAGATTCATAAGTATCATAGTTCCTACACTAGTTATTATAGAATGTGCTCCCCAATATACTGATTTGTTCGCCGATTCGATAGGGTTATTCCCATTTCTCCTCTCCTCTTGATACCTACTCGTCAGAAGCACAGCATAATCTATCGTAGCTCCAAGCTGTATAGTACCTAAGATAGAAGGGATAAAAAATGGCATAGGGGTATTAAAGATGTAATAATAGCCTATATTTAACCAGATGGCTAACTGTATTACTAGTGTAAGGACTAATGGAGCCGAAAGTGAGAGAAAACCTAATGCTATGATAATTGCTATCAAAATCAGAGAAAGCCTAGTAGTTATACGCTGGTCTTCAAAAGAGATATCCCTTATGTCCGTCAGAAGGACAGATTCCCCTGTCAGATAAGCATCTCCTTTTACCTTTTGTTCAATAATCCTTGTAATAGATTCTTTAAGTTTCTTACCTCTCTCTTCTCCTAATCTATAGTTTAATGAGAGAGAGGCAAATGTATAGCCATTATTCGTAAATCTATTTATAAGAGATTGCGGTATTAATTCCTCCGGAAGAACAGGGTCTAAGACAGTAGAATAATGCATAACCGC
>JACIXS010000098.1 GCA_014360335.1 bacterium
CTCTATTGACAAGGTTTGCATTTTGTTTATAATATATCCTAACAGTTCAAGGCAACGGCGCCTTACTGTTTTCTCATCCGATGGCGGATTCCCAAAGAAGGGTGTATACATTGTCTATAAATAAGTCCAATGAAGGAGGTGTATATAATAATGTCTTTTTCTAGACCTAATGCGTCTGATGCTACGCTTACTAGGCTAAGGGAGAAGGATTTCTCCCCGTTTAGTGGAATGTGTGTGACTTGTCTAGATGGGTGCCCTGGGTATTGTGAGATAGGCAGATCCGCTATAAGGGGAAGAGAATACATATATCCTCAGCCTTATGGTAAGATAACTGCTGGCTCTCAAAAGGATTACCCGGTAGATTTCTCTCACCTTAATATAAGTGGAACCTGCGTAGGAGCTCACGGAGTAGAAGCAGACCCAGATGTAGCAACATTCCCTAAGGTTAATATAGAGACTAGATTAGGAGATATAAAACTTAGAGCTCCCTGGTTTACCACTGGCTTAGGTTCTACATTTATAGCTAGAGATAACTGGGAAGGAGTAGCTATAGGGTCCGCCTTATTTGGGACTATGGTTGGTATTGGAGAGAATGTCTGCGGTGTAGACCCAGAGGCCAAATTCAAGAATGGATATGTTATCCATTCTCCAGAGATGGAAAGGAGAGTTAAATTATTTAAAGAGTGGCAAAGGGACGGATATGGAGAGATCATAGTTCAGGAGAATGTAGAGGATTCAAGGTTAAAAGTCTTAGAGTATGTCATAGATAGCTTAGGAGTAAGGTTTGTAGAGATAAAGTGGGGACAAGGAGCGAAGGATATTGGAGGAGAGATAAAGCTTCCCACTATAGAGTGGGCCAAAACTCTAAAGGAAAGAGGATACATTGTTCATCCAGATCCGGATGACCCAGTCATTCAGGAGATCTATAGTAAGGGTGGTATTAAGGAATTTGAGAGACATTCCAGATTAGGGATGGCTTCTTTAGAAGGTTTCTTGAAAAGAGTCTATGAGTTAAGAAGTAAAGGAGCAAAATATATATCACTAAAGACAGGAGCCTATAGGCCAAGAGACTTGGCTTTAGCATTAAAGTGCGCATCTGAAGGTAAGATTGACCTTCTTATAGTAGATGGAGCTGGCGGTGGAACTGGTATGAGCCCTTGGAGAATGATGAACGAATGGGGAGTCCCCACAGTATACCTAGAATCACTAGTCTATAAGTATGCTAAGGTGCTTCAAGAAAAGAATAAATATGTTCCGCCGATAGCTATAGCAGGTGGATTTACACTTGAAGACCATATATTTAAAGGCTTAGCCCTTGGAGCTCCATTCGTTAAATTAGTCGCTATGGGAAGGTCTTCTTTAACTGCTGCTATGGTTGGAAAGACTATTGGCGAACTGGTCAAAGAAGGTAAGACTCCTCAGGAATATAAGAAGTACGGCGAAGACATACAAGAGATATTCTCTGCCGTAGCAGATTTAGAAAAGGTCTATGGCGAAGATTGGAAAAAGATTCCAACAGGCGCATTAGGTGTATATGCATACTTCGATAGACTTGCTACCGGACTAAAACAGTTTATGGCTGGAGTTAGGAAGTTCAGTCTAGAATATATAGATAGAAGTGATTTGATATGTCTCACTGAAGAGGCTGCAAAAGTAACTGGACTACCTTATGTAATGGAAATGGACTATGAGGAGAGTATGAAGATTCTAGAAAGCTAAAACTTTCTATTAGCTAGAGGGTAGAAGTATTCTATCCTCTAGCTTTTTATCTAAAATTTAATAGTGAGGTTGTTGAAGTGTCTTTATCCATAGATAGAACTGTGGTATAATTAACCCAGGTGATGAAGTCCACCTTAATAATCCGATAAGGATTGATGACTTCTACTCAGTCTAGAGTAGGAGTCATTTTTGTTTTAGGAGGTTTAGATGAATATAGAACGGTTTGTAAACTTTAGGGATAAGATTGTAAAGAATGTCTCAAAGATTATAGTAGGCAAGGATGAGGTCATAGAGCTTGTCACGGTAGCCTTTATCTGTGGAGGACATATTCTTCTTGAAGATGTTCCAGGTTTAGGTAAGACTATGCTTGTAAGAGCATTTGCCAAGACTATAGGTTGCGACTTTAAAAGAATTCAGTTTACTCCAGATTTACTTCCATCTGACCTTACCGGTATAAACTTCTACAATCAAAAGACTGGAGACTTTCAGTTTAAACCGGGACCTATATTTACAAATATTCTTCTTGCCGA